>CAZDLO010000092.1:8794-14591 GCA_964506325.1 uncultured Tangfeifania sp. | reverse complement strand
AGGTGGTCAAGATAAAACGGCGCAGAGTGGTCAATTTAGCCGGCGCATCCAACAGAGCAAATATTATGACCAATAAACCCAATGGTGTTACGCTTTTCTGCGATGAAAGGTTAATTCAGAATTGATTCTTGTATTCATCGCTCCTTCAGATAGTTAAAAAAATAGCCAGGAGTGTTACCAGCATTAACGAAGATATTTACAGCATAACATGAATGAGAATCAAGAAAACCATATAGTGGTAACCATATATTCACTCTAGAGGAAGACGAAAAGCTATATAATATATAAATGGGTGAATATATTAATATTTCTCATTATGGGATGAATTTCGGGGGAGTGTGGGATACCCCTTTTCTCTCACACTGATTTAAAAATATCAAGTTATATATAGCATCAATTGTGACTATTTCTTACTAGCTTTACAAAAGGAAGTTTTTTAGTGCCGAACATAGCAAAGGTGTAAAATTCGAGACTACCCAAGTTAATGCATTTTTAATTAACTGATTTTAAGTCACATAGAGTTTAGGTTCAAGTCCTACCTGAGGAGCAGACATAACAAGATGAAACCCTGTAAGACAACCTCTTGCAGGGTTTTTAATTTGATCAATTATATGCAAGAAATCAGTGAAGATTGGGAGGGGCAGTCAAGGAGGAACTGGAACTAACGCAGTAAAGCGAGTATAAGCCGGGAAAATCCTTGAATGAGGGGACCGATACGTGAAGAGATGCACTTTCTTAGCGTATAATTTCAAACAAAATATATCATGAGTGGCCAAACTGTAAAAACCAGTTGGATTGGAGCCCAACTTGATAATTCGCCCATACACAGATCTAAAAAATTCATGGCCAAAACACAAGAATGGAGAGATCAGGATGTTTATATTTACTTCCTTCCTCCATATTCTCCGGAATTGAATTTGATTGAAATATTGTGGCGCAGGATCAAATATCAATGGCTGAGTTTTGATGCATATCTCTGTTTTCAAAATCTCAAAGAACGATTGTTTCATGTCTTAAAAAATGTAGGTATAAAATACGACATTATGTTTTAACCATTACTTAATATCCTCTTTTCAGGAATTCCTTTACTCTATTTACTGCTTATCCGGTTAATATTTATGGACCATTTGAATTTTTATTGAATTTTTATCTAATGAGTAATCAAATTGGACAGTCCCATTTTGATCCACAGTATAGATTTTTGTTGGTTTACCATTTATCATAAGCTGATATTCTGCATTAACTTTAAGGTTGAACAATTCATGGTGAATAGTACTATTTGGATTTTTCCCTGACTCTTCCCAGCTCATGTTATCGTTTCCCCAACTAAGAATATTAACAGAACAAGGTTGCTTGCTTAAAATCTTCAATGAACAATAACCATTGTCCCGATCAAAATATTCAAGTTCGTATCCTTTTGAATTTATTGCAAAAGGATACTTATTTGAGACAGAAAAATTATTTATGCTTATGCAATATTTATCAGTTGAGAGGTCAATCAGGTAATTTTGATTACGTAGCTTGTACTTTAATTGGGTACCGTTAAGTTCCTTTGTCAAATGAGGTTCAAGGTACAATCGGTTGTAATGAGGGCGAATGCCATAAATATTTCGATACAACCCAACGATAGCCATTATATTACTTGATAAGATGTCTTCGCCTGTTCCGGTTTGTTCAAGTCTCGAATATCGCTGGTAACCTAAACCGTCCTTTTTATATTGACTGATAATCTTCTGAATGTACTTAAGAGCGATTTCCGGGCTATTCTCAGCATAGCATCGGGTTCCGAGCTCAGCCCAGCCTAAAAACATATCACCGTTTTCATAATTTGGATAGGGGTAGTTTACCTTTTTTAAACCTACATTGTCCTCGTAAGGGAAAAAACACGATGGCCAAATAAGCAGATCTTCTTTTTGCATCAATTTTTCCATTTTGCTCAGGATAGCGTCCTTACGGCCTGGATCATCACAAATACCATAACCTATGGCCATTAAATTTACCATACTCACAAGGTTGTTGCCATAAACTGATCCGTCTTTCTCACGCCAATGGACATACCATCCTTTATCAGGATCCCAGAAACCACCATCGGTAATATTTTTATTATAAGCTGTTTTTATTTTTATAGCCAACTGCCTGTATCTTTCAGACATCCTGTCATCGCCCAGCAATTTTTCCAGTTCCGACCATCGGGTTAATGCCTTATACATATAGGCATTAATACTGGCCACCTCGTATGATGCCCATATTACATCCAGCCAATCAGTTCCTTTTTGGTCAAGATGTGTATTTTGAACCACCTCAAAGAGCCCGTTTCCATCAGTATCTCTTTGAATCATATAATCGAGTACTTTTTCGCATACAGGTTTGAATTGATGAAGCCATTTCAAATCTCCGGTCATATCAAATTGTTCGGCAACATTGATAGCATAACAAGGCTGAGAATCAAGTGTGAAGCCCCATTGACATTCGTAAAAGCCATTTGCATCATATGTTCCCGGTATTTCATCTCCCGGGGCATAACACCAACGGGGTAAAACCCTTCCATCAGGCAGAATTGCTTTTTCTTTTTGAAATTCAAGTGTTTGCGTATATGATTTAAGGAAATCAGGGGAGTAAACTGCAATCCCAAACAAGGCAAACCATGGCTCCTGGGTCAAGCAATAACCAGTGCGCCAGCCGTTTGAACCATAAAGGTTTTTATCAACTACACCATATCTCCCAATCGTATTTAGCATTTCAATTACGGACTCCTCATCTATTCCTTTTAATACTCCACGGTCGTATTCCCGATCATATGGTAGTGCCTGCAGGGTGTAATGAATGCTCATCTCAGACTTGCTTATTCCAAAAGGAGCGAAAACATTTTGGCCAGTTTGGAGAAAGCGTTTAAATCCATATTTAGTTTTTAAAACTTCTTTTGATGAAGATTGTACAACTGAGAATATATGGTCCTTTTGATGCCTGAATGTAGCAGTCCTGAAAATTTCAGGGTTTTCATCAGGACTAATTCTCAGACAGCTATTGTTAACCCTGTTCCAAAAAGTCAATGTCGAAGTATTTACTCCGTATGTATCCCCCGGTTTGCCAAGAAAACGGTTCAAGGCAACACCACCGTTATCAAGCAATGCACCATCCCAGATTTGAGAGGAATTGAATTGCCAGTACGGAAAATAATTTTCTTCAATCGTACCATCATTTAAATATTGCCTGTCAATCTGCCATTGGATATTATTTCCATCTATTCTGAATATCCATTTCTCATTAATAGCGAAGGATGCATTTCCAAATTTTATTGAGTCGATATAAACTAAATTATTCTTGATAATTACAACTGGCTTCACGTAACTTTGCTGTGATGAAAACAACTGATCACCCAAACGGATTCCAGAATAAACAACTTTTCCATCACCTGTAACCTCAGTCCCGTTTACAATGATCTTATCCAATATACAACCTTTTGAATAATTCAGCCTTACGATTAAGTCTCCCTTTTTGTCTGAAAGTGTAACTGTTTTACTGTTCTTATCATGAAGTATAGGAACTATTTTTTGAGAGAAAACTGAAATGTTAAAGGCTAATAGATATACCAATATACATATGGTTATTTTATATTCTTTCATACTAGAGTTTTTAAATTATTATTTTGATTATCTCTATGTGATTACATAACTGTCTCTTAGACTATAGAAATTTTGATTTCATATTTGTTGCCTTTTTGTATTTGGAATATTAAGTGGCAGCTCCAGCCAGGCCAGTCCGATGTCGCGTTTCATGTGGCTCGTGCTGGTGCCTCCAGGCCCGTCATAAAAAATAGCAAGACGTTTGCCCACTTTTATGACCGACGGCATACCGATGCATTTCTTCGACCATGTGCAGTTTTTTCCATCCAAAACCACGGCTTTGTTCTTGGCATCCCATTTGTTCAAGTCCTTGCTCCAATACACCCAGACCGCGTCGGTGTATTCGCCGCCGTCCAGGCCAATGGAATAGTAAACAAGAACCAAGTCTTATTAGACGGTTCGAAGTAGAGCGAGGAATTCTCGATCTGTTCCTCCGGCGGGACGATCGGCTGCGGATCTATCGACCACGGGCCGTTGAGGTCTTTTGTGCGCGCGATGCCGAGCGTGCGTTTCATGGAAGCGCTGAAGAACAGCTTCGGCCAGTGTTGACTTTGAAACAGGGTGCTTAATGCCACAGTGATAAAGCTTACTAGATAAAGCTGTCAAACAGGCTTCAATGTCACGAAGACTTTCACGATAAGTGAGTTGTGCAACGCTCATTACGTAAAAGTGTTCCCGACAAGTAAAAGTTCTTACACGATAATTACCATTATATGCGTCAACACATTTGTCAAACTCATACTCAGGCAAAAATGAAATCAGTTGTGATAAAACAGCCTTCCCTTGGTTCATGGTCTTGCGGATTAATAACGCAAAAAGATCAAAAATCAAGATTTCAAATCGAAAAATCAAAGAACGTGCCTCTATCCCTTTATACATAAGGTTTTCAGAGGGTATTATAATTTCTTAACCGGACACCATTGTCTAAAAATAGTTATTAATCTCAAAACAGATCATCAAACAGAACATATTATCAAATGGCCATCCTTAATCATTCAAAATATAATCATACAGCTCAACCACCTTAAAAAGTGATCCAATAGGTTCGGTATTTCAGGGTTCCCCACTACTTGGAAGGACTAAGAAATCTGGAAAATGTCCGATCGACATATTAACGATAAGTAAGTAGAATATTATTATTCAATGTATTAACTCAATGCGAATGAGGTGAATTGGTTGCAACTTTGTGCTATCAGGGGAGCTATAGAGGACAAGAGGTCTTTTTCGACCTCATTTTTTGTTTCCCTACTTTCGAAAACCTTGACGGCATTGGTCAAAACACGGATCGGTGTCGTGAACGAAAAGGTTGCAACTCTCCCTTTTTCTAAAACGATTTTTTCCGAAAAGATGCAACCAAGTATCTTCTTTTTGATCTCACCCATGGAGTTTCTGTAAAAAGTTGAAAGATTTTCCAACATCGGGATCGTTTTATGGATGTAGGCCTTGTATGGGGACTTCTGATCCATCAAATCATTAAATTTGACCCTTAGTTGAATCATATCCTTGTCAATCTTTTCCTTCATCGAATGGTATTGCTGTGGGATTATTGGACAAAACGCCTGAATTGACCACCTATCGGCGCATCCACATAAACCACAATTAACATAAAATGCACCGAAATTAAACAGCGCATTTTATTTTGAGGATTGTTTATCCGTTTAGAAAATATCAGTAAGTTTAATTTCATTTTCAGCACAAATTTAAACGGGTTCAGGTTTGTGTCCAAAAAAGCTCCAAAGAATGAATTTTCAGAACCCCTCAGGATCAGTCAATCATGGAAAACAATCAAAAACAAAAATCAAGACGCGAATTTTTCAGCGATGCTACTGCACTAGGATTGATGGGTGTAGTTGGCGCCGGGTATGTCCTCAACTCCTGCACCAAAGAAAAACCAATCTCTCCTGCACCTGTCTTTTACGACACAGCGCCCGATGGGCCTATACTGAAAGCTGGACTGGTTGGCTGCGGTTCGCGGGGAACAGGCGCTGCATTCAATTTTCTTAATGCAGGTCCAAACCTGCAAATCACTGTTCTTGGTGATGTATTTCAGAGTCAGATTGATCGTTGCAGGGAGAGGCTGAAAGAAAAACAAGGGTTTGAGATCGGCGCTGAAAAATGTTTTGTGGGTTTTGATGCGTTTCAGAAAGTTATCGATTCAGATGTAGATGTGGTAC
>CAZDLO010000092.1:0-8784 GCA_964506325.1 uncultured Tangfeifania sp. | reverse complement strand
CTCCTGGTAACACCGCAGCATTTCAGGCCACAACATTTCGAAGCAGCCGTGAGGGCAAAGAAGAACATTTTTATGGAAAAACCCGGAGGTATTGATCCGGTGGGAGTCAGAAGCCTAATGGTCTCCGCCAGAATGGCCGAAGCAGCCGGGCTTGTAGTGGTTACCGGGACCAACTTCAGCCACCAGCGCGATTACCTGAGCACCCATCATTTAGTGGAAAACGGCGCCATTGGTGATCTTATATCGGCCAATGCATGGGATATCAGGGGAGGAATATGGCACACTAACCGACAGCCCGGTTGGAGCGATATGGAGACCATGCTGTGGGACTGGATGAACTGGAACTGGCTCTCGGGTGGCGATAACGTGGATATTGCAGTACACCAGATCGAAATGGTTAACCGTTATTTTGGTGAGCACCCTGTGAAAGCGCTGGGTTTTGGAGGCAGGCACCGCAGACTCACCGGAAACGTGTTTGATTTCTACAGTGTGGAATATGAATTCGATGATGGCAGGATATTTAACTGCAAAACCCGCTGTATTGATGGCTGCGACAACAAGCATGGGTTTAAGGTTTTCGGGACCAAAGGTTATACCAACTGCCGGAATAAGATTTGGGATAACAAAAACAACCTGATATGGGAATACGAATATCCGCTCGATAAGGATGGAAAACCTACTAACAGTGTGGCTATATCGTCTTACGATGAGGAACATATCAATTTTGTAACAGCCATACGTACCAAGAAACCCCTTAACCAGGCTCTGAAACTTGCAAATGCAACAATGTGCGGCATAATGGGGCGCGAATCTGCCATAACGGGGAAGGTGGTAACCTGGGACGATATGATGGCATCAGATCTAAGACTTGGCCCAACTGAGTATGCATTTGGCCCGGTTTCGGGGTTCGATCCCTTACCGCCGGTACCCGGTGTTGTACAGGATATTAGTAAAGTTCGCTGAATACGACACTATCAATAATTCCACTATACTAAGATTTTTTAAAAAAAGTGATAGCTTGATTTGTTTTAAAAGGAACTATTGATTTCAGTAATTTTCAGCAAATGAGCCGAAAATACAAGTTTCATACTCTATTTTATCACTTTTGCTGTTCTGGTATGGGTTGATCTCTTAATCGAAACGTGCACAACGGTGCAATCGATTATGCGGGAGAGAAGGTGATGCTGGATGTTATTATGTTTGATTAGATGGTTGGTCGTCGATTATGCTAGGCAGCAGTTGTGAGGGCACGGATTGCAAATTAGGGCCAGCTAGGTTATCAACGATTGGATTTTTCCGCACTTTCGAAAACCTTGACGGCATTGGTCAAAACAGAGATCAGTGTGGTGAACGAAAAGGTTTGTAAGCTTCCCTGAAAGTTGGCCATTTAAAAATAGAGTTGGACAATTGCCAGGGCCAGAAAAATGATCATCAGATAATTTGTTCGTTTCATGGTTGTTTAATTTATTGGTTTTATCCTTTTTGCTCCTGAATATCACTTTCTTCTTTCGGCGGTTTGCTGCGCCAAAAACTTGCAAGAGCCGATCCTGTGACATTCATCAGCGGGCCAAATATGGCAGGTGCCAGTCCGACTGTAGCAATTTTACCCATTTGCAGGGCCAGTCCCGACGCCAGTCCACCGTTTTGCATTCCTACTTCAAAAGCAACAGTCCGGCGGTCTTTTTCAGGCATACCGAATAACCAGGAAACTCCATAGCCCAAGGTGTAACCGGCTACATTATGCAAAAGACTGGTCACCATAAGAAGAGCGCCAACTTTTAAAAGACTGTCGCGTCCGGTAGCTGTTATAATGGTTATGATGACCGCAATTCCGACCATGGAAATCAGGGAAAGAATTTGCCCCATCAATTTTTTGTCGCCTTTCAGGAAATGCCGAAGTGTGATGGCTCCAATCATTGGTAGAAAATAGAACCAGCTCAACGATTTGATCAAAGCCACTAAAAACCCATGAATATCTGCTTGCTTAGCTTTCATGAAAACCAAATCAGTTAGCAAAATGATGATAAAGAAAACGGTTAACTGGATCACCTTTGCCCGGAGTTTCTCTTTGTTTTCATTGAATAAATTGAAAATAAAACCTGCAACAATCGGCAGAATAATCATATTCAGGATATCCAGCATCATGCTCCAAAAATTCACCTCAATATACTGTCCTCCAAGCATTTTCATCAGGAATGGAGTAACAACCGGAGAAATTAATGTTGAAATCGCACCGATAGTTACCGCCAGAACCAGGTTGGCATGAGCGATGTACGACATCACATTGGAGGCTAATCCGCTTGGAACACAGCCGATCAGGATAATTCCGGCAGCAATTTCAGGAGGAAAACTAAATATGCGCGAAATGGCAAAAGCAACCAGCGGCATAATCAGGTAATGCGATCCGACCCCGATGATTACTCCTTTTGGCATTTTTATCACTCCGGTGAAATCGTTCAGACTCATTTGCGATCCCATGCCGAACATGATAATCTGCAAAAGCGGAACGATAAGTGTTTTAAACTGAAAACTGCCTGCTGTAGTAAAATACTGAGGAAAAAACATGGCAGCGGTAACGCCGGTAAAAATCCAGATGGTAAAGGAGAGTCCTTTCACTGCAGTGAATCCCCGAACGCCAATGGCCAGCGATAAAAACATAGCGATGAGAAAAGGACCTGCACTTTCGGGATTTCCTGTAAAAATCAGAAAAAAGAAGCTTGTCAGGAGCAGGATTGCAAAGCTTAAAGCAATCTTATATAGGTTGATTTTTTTCAAGCTTGATAGTTAATTTTTCGGTTTCAATGGAACTACAATTGGATTTGCGATGCCATTCAGATCGTAAACGATTTTGCCATCCAGTATTGTCATTTCACATTCAAGTTTTTTGTCAGCCTCAATTTTATATCCGGTATAATCAAACAATCCGAATTTTCCCTCCCTGACATTCAATATCGCAACATCAGCAGCCGATCCAACAGAAAGATTCCCTAATTCCTCATGCTTAATTTCCTTAGCAGGATTCCAGGTACTTGCTGAAATAACACTTTTCAGATCCATCCCTAGCATCAAAAATTTTGACATGGTGGTAAGCATATCCTTCATCGCGCCATTCATACTACCTACATGCAAATCGGTACTGATCAGATCAGGATAAAACCCTTCCTTTATTGCAGGGATAGCCTGGGAATATGAAAAACTTCTGCCGCCATATCCCACATCGAACTGAATTCCCTTTTTCCGTGCCTCCCAAACGAATGGCTTTAGTTTATTGGTTTGTAAATCAACTAAAAACTCCCTGGTTTTTAATTGTGTAAAGCAATGCGTAAAAATATCCCCCGATCGCAGATGTTTCAAAAATAATTCTTCGATCGAAAGATGAGGGTTACTCTCTCCGAAATCGACCATTACTGGAATTCCCCCCGCCTGATTACTGGCTTCTACGGCCCGGTCAGTCGGAGTCCAGTCATGACCTTCAAAATGAGCCAGTTTAATCCCAACGATAAGGTCTTTATATTTCCTGGCGACCAATGCCGTCATTTTTGGATCCATATCATTGGTATTCTGCTCAATACCTTCCCGCATACCTTCACCTACAATGTTTAAAAATGCAAGCACACGGGTTTTCGATTGATCGATGGTCTGTGTCTTAAAAGTGGGAAAAGTGCGCCATCCAGAACTTCCGGCATCCACAATGGTTGTAACACCACTTCGAAAAGTAAACCCATCCGGCTGAATGGCAAGATTTCCATTTTCATACTGATGGTCAGGCTCAACACCCCAAAAAACATGTGTATGCATATCTATTAATCCTGGAGTGACATACATGTCTTTGGCAATTACCACCTGAATGGCATTCTTCGTATCAATATTTTTTGCAACCAGAACGATTTTCCCATCGTTGATCGCCACATCCATGACCTGATCAATGTTGTTTTTCGGATCAATTAGATGTCCGTCCTTAATAACTATACTATAGGTCTGCGACTGGACCGAAATAATGGTAAGAACGAGTATAGAAAAAAAAATAAAGCTTTTTTTTCTCATTGATGAATGATTTAAATGGCCTTCTGAAAAACTTCTATTAACCGGCGCGCAACAATTTCTACCTGTTCGGGCTTTAACAATACCACACCGACACTCAACACCTTGTCATCTGTCTTTTCAGCAATGGTGGCAATGATACCGGGCGTTCCATTTCGGAGGGCAGTAATCATATCCTTCGGAGTTATTTTAACCTTTTCCTGATCCCAGGTTACATGCAACCTGGGAAAAGCATTCGCAGGTCCTGGCTCAATATAGGTTTCTCCTTTCACACCTGGGATGGTTTCTATCCGTTTTTTTATCCGGTTAGACCGATCCAGCCAATCCTTCCATTCTTCCTCATGGTCGCGCTCCAAGTAAGCCTTCAATGCGGCATACATGCCAAACATTTCTTCTTTGTTCACTTTCATGGGCCTGCCTATCGGAGCTTCATAGGGACTGTGATTTAGTCTTGCGGCTTCGATCAGGTCCTTCCTTCCGAACAATAGTCCGGCGCTTTGGGGCCCGCGAATCATCTTACCTCCTGAAAAAGTGATCAGGTCAAAGCCCATCTGCTGAAATTTAAAAAGATTTTCTACCGGCGGCACATCTGCTGCAGCATCGATAAAAGTGGGTATTCGATGTCGCTTTGCGATTGTTAAAAACTCCTCATGGGTGATACTTGACTTTTCTGCCGCATTGAAGAACAGGGCCATGACAGTATTTCCGTTGAAGGCTCGTTCCATGTCCGCCGACCCTTCAACTTCTACAATCCTGGCTCCCGTAGTGCTAACAGCCTGATCAAACAGGTAGCGATGGCTTTTTTGCATAATAACTTCAGGACGTGGCCCGGGAAAGTTCGGCAGTAGTTTGATCTTGGCCTCATCTGTCCCTGTTATGGCTGCAGCTGTTCCTAAAAGCATTGCACAGGAGGCACCGGAAGTGACCATCGCCGCCTCACAATGCAGCATTTCTGCAATCTTCGCACCCACTCTATCCTGAAGTTCATACATATTGGCAAAATCGTGGGCAGTAGAATTGATGGCCTCTAACACCTCCGGCAACATCAGTGAGCCGGATAAAAAAGTCATTGTCACTCCCGCATTAATCAGGGGAGTAACTCCCAATTCCTTAAATAAATCCCGTTTTGGCGCATGCGAAACAGCTGAAAAAGACTCGGATGAAAGAACTCCTCCCAAAACTCCTCCAGTAATGGGGATTATTGTCAGACTCTTAATAATATCTCTACGTTTCATTATTTGTTCCCTTTTTCTGAAATTAGATATAGGCAATACAGTCCATTTCAACCAGCGAATCGCCAGGTACACCACCTTTGGCTACAGCTACCGTAGTGCGAACGGGTGGGTTCGGACCAAATCGGCCTTTATACACTTCATTCATTTCCTTGTAGTCAGCTATATCATTCAGAAATACACTCACCTTTAATACTTTTTCCATCGAGGAGCCTGCCTTGATCAGTTCCTTCTCCAATTCCCTGAGTACAATGTCTGTATGCGCTTTGATTTCAAATGGTGCAACGTGAGCACCTTTGCCAGAAACAAATACAAGGTTACCGAATTTAGTGGAGCCTGAATACAGAGGAACATCTTGAAAGCTGGTTACATTCATCGCTTCCTTCTCTTCAGAAGAATTAGTTTGTGCATTAGCAACTAATCTGAGTCCAGCAATAGCTACCACAGAACCTACAATTTTTTTTATTACAGTTCTTCTTTCAGTTTTCATAGAAAAATAGATTATGGTTAGACATTAAATTTATTCAACAGCTCTAAAGATACAAAATCATCTACTCAAAGATATTTATATATTCCTGACATGTGATAATCAAATCATTTCCTTAGGATCGGTTTATATTTAAGTAAGAATAAAATCAATTAACTAAATACCCGATCATGTGAACGTTTATCGTTCCACTCATCAGTAGGAGCAAAAAAGCTTTTATCCTTTGCATGTAAATGTTCTTTCACAACATCATCGTTCAATTCGATTCCTAATCCGGGTGCATTGAGCGGAACATTGGCAAAACCCTTTGTAATCAATTGTCTGCCATCGGTAGTCTTTACTAAACTTTCCCACCAGGTCAGATCAACCGAATGATGTTCCAGCGCTAAAAAGTTTTGTGTTGCTGCCGCACAATGCACATTGGCCATAAACGAAACCGGAGTTCCTGCCTGATGCATTGCCATGGCAACACCGTGTTCCTCGGCATAATCGCCAATCCGTTTGGTTTCCAATAGTCCGCCTGAAGTTGAAATGTCAGGATGAATAATATCCACGGCATGGATATCAATCAGCGGTTTGAAATTTTTCAGAAGATAGATATCTTCTCCGGTAAGCAAAGGTGTTTCCAGTGCGTCAGACATAGTTTTCCACTGGTCGGTCAATTCCCAGGATACAATATCTTCCATCCAGGCCAGCCGGTATTTTTCAAGGGCTTTACCAAGCCGTATTCCGTTATTCAGGTCGAAATGTCCATAATGATCGGTAGATAAAGGTATTTCGTATCCAACCAAATTACGGGTATCGTCGGCAATTTTGGCTAAAATGTCGATCCCCTTCTCTGTAATTTGTATTCCGGTGAACGGATGCTGGGTATTTCCGTACGAGGTATAATTACTCTGGTCTCCCCATTGAGCCAGATTTTTGTCGCTATTTTCCCAAAATTTGGAATTTACAAGCGTTCCAGGTATCCCTTTTAATTCTCCAATTGACAAATCCATTTTCAGCCAGGTATATCCCTGTTCTTCTGTGCGATACTTGATCAGTTTCATTTGTTCTTCTTCCGATTTTGATTCGGGTGTATCGGCGTATAATCTGATTTTGTCACGATATCTTCCTCCTAACAACTGCCATGCCGGAACATTGTAAGCTTTTCCGCATAAATCCCAAAGCGCCATTTCGACACCGCATACGCCACCCGCCTGACGGGAAGGACCGCCAAACTGCTTAATGCTCTTAAAAATCATTTCCACGTTGCAGGGATTCATCCCAAGAATACGGCTTTTCAGCATCAGTGCATAACGCACATCAGCTCCGTCACGAACTTCGCCGAGGCCGTAAATTCCCTGGTTGGTATCAATACGAATGATTGCTGTGCCGCCAAGAACAGTAGTCAAAGCATATCGCATATCAGTAATCTTCAATTCCGAAGGCTTTGAAGCACGTGAAACGCTTTGCGTAGTTTGTGCTATGGTATCCTCAATGGATAAATGCATCAAACCGCCCAAAGCCAAACCTCCCATAGCGGTCTTCTTCAGGAAATTACGACGGTTATTGGTTGTAGCCGAATTCGCAATTTCTGCTGCTATAGCTTCTTTTTCAACACTTTCGAGCTTTCTGTTTTGGTCAGCTATTTGCTTGATAATACTTTTCATGATTTATTAAGTTTAGTGGTTAAAATTGAAACAAGGCAATAGGCATTAGGAAAAAGAAATGAGAAAAGAGGAAAAGTTGCTTTGATATTTCCTAATGACTATTGTCCAATGAATCTATTTTCTAGTAATTCCTTTCTTTCAGGTAATTGTCCAGTTCTGCCTTTGTCATTGGTAATTTTCCGGGGTAATTATTCAGCCAGTTCAGAAAATCTTTCTTAATTTCTTCACTCCATTCACTATCAATTTCACCGGCCAGATATTTCTTTTCACGCAGGCGTTGGTGTCCGAATTCGTCGCGAAGTGCAGTAACTTCTGAAGTTAAAACCAGATCTTCGACCAAATAAGCAGGAATAAAAATGACTCCGTATTTTTTCGCCAGAACCACATCACCCGGCAAAACAGTAGCACGTCCAACGCGTATCGGAGCATTGATTGAAGTAAGGATCATTTGCTGTATATAGGAAGGATCTGATCCCTTGATCCATCCGTTAAACCCCTTTATTTCAGAAATACCTTCCTGATCCCTGACTGAACCATAAAAAACCACGCCTCGTTGCGATTTGGCATAAATTGAATTTCCAAGGTTGTCGCCAATTAAGGTACCATCGGCAATTTTTCCGTATGCATCAGCCACATATACATCTCCGGTTGTGAGGACATCAATTGGCCATGAATTGATTCCGCCTTTTTGAGCCCGGCCCTCAGTTTTCCCTTGTTCCTTGATTTGTTTTTCAAGATCAGGCCGAAGTGGCATGTACTGGGCTGTTACTACACGCCCGGTCATTGCTTCTTCAGGATTAATAATCGTCCAGTCGCCCTCGAACTGGTTCAGGAATCCTTTGTTGCGCAATACGCCCCAGGCTTCCTCTATAGAGATCTTTTTTAATCTTTCCAAAATGGCATCAGATACTTTTGGTCTTCCGTCAGGAAAGCGATCCCCTTCCCACTCTGCAGTCAATGCTTTAATGTATTCGGGCGATGAACCAACTCGCTGTGCATTGACAATGAAGCTTCCCAATACAAGAACTACGATCATAATGACTTGTTTTTTCATATCGATAAATCTATTTTAATTAATAATTCAAGTTTTATTACACTCACCTATAGTTCAAAAAGATCATTCATATCTACCATTTGATGGTTTCTCAAATTTAAATTTGCCTGCCAATACCACTGTTTTCTTGTTTTCATATCCAAGGCTGGGAACAACTGCATCAGCATGCGATAAGTCTTTTTTTTGTATACTTATTTACGGTTGCAAGCACTTTAATTTTCTAATCAACCTCTTCCACCTGAATAAAAGGAATATTAATGGGGGCAGTCGCAAAAAAGAAATGCCATACATCTGTCTTTGGGTTAAGTTCGATTGCAA
>CAZDLO010000091.1:0-14652 GCA_964506325.1 uncultured Tangfeifania sp. | reverse complement strand
GCTTTTGGAAGCCCGCTTTCCATCCTCTCCTGTAAGAGTTATACGGTAAATATAAATCCCGGCCGCCGGGACCGGACTCAGCTGCCCCGGGTCCCAGGTAGGTCCGTAGATCTCATAACCTCCGGAACCCAACGACCGTGTAGAAGAACTTATTATCCGGCCAGATAAATCGCTGACATCAAGGTTCACCTGAAAAAATTCATTGAAGCGGTTCTGGTTGATTATAAAGTTAGTCTTGTCAGTAAAAGGATTCGGAAAATTCAGCACCCCGCTAATTTTCAAATCGTTTTTTACCAGGAACCGGATGGTAGCCGTGGATGAGTTGTTGGCGTTATCCCAGGCTTTTAATTTCAGTATATGTTCACCTTCAGACAAGGATGAAAGCGGGTAACTGAGGGTTCCTGAAGTCCAGCTTCCGGGATCGGCCTGGTAATAATCGCTTACCGCCAGGGCCGAAACAATGTCACCATCCAGTTCGAGGATAATATCATGCCCAATACCTGTTCCGGAGGTGTTGATGCCGCTTGCGTCATTCAAAACAGCCAGAAGAAGTGGTTTTTGTGATACTGCATCTCCGTCCCTGAATTTTTTATTTTCCAGGAAAAGTTGAATGTCCGGCCCTTTAAAATCCGAAAATGATGGCACATCGGTACCGTTAAACCTGATCCCGGCAAATGCTCCGTTACCATCCTTATTTCCATCAGAGAAATAATACCTGATCAGCCCCGCGCCGCTGTTAAAACTGACATCCTTCGGTACTACAAAAGAATATTCATAGCTGCCATTCTTCACTGGCACTGTACCCTTGAACAGGATGTTATCCTGAACCCGGTAGGTAAAAGCAGCTAATCCGCCATTACCCAATGTCCTTTTACCTGAAGGCTGATCGTATACAGTTACGGAGAGACTGCCGTTAAACATTTCCAATTTCTTTGCTGCCCTGTCCTGTATCTCTCCTTTGATGGTTACCTGGCTAAGCGGGGAAGCGCTAGCCAGGTTCTGACCTGCAGGCTGATTATTGATTTCTAAATCTTTACAGCCGTATTCCGGATAGTTAAGACGAAGAGCCGGATCCCCAAGCAGGCAAAACTTCAATGTATTGATACTCCCGGTGTTTTCGCTTTTTGTCAGGCGGATCAAATCACCCAGCCTGTAAGGAACGCCTGAGGCATCCTTTTGAAAGGCATACTTAAAAAAGCTTTTGTTTATTTCAAAATTGGAAGCTGCATAAACCAGCCTGGTAGCCGATAACAGGGCGATGGCACCTCCGGCCGGATTAAACAGCAATTTTTCTCCGGCAGATCTTTTCATTACCATGTCCCATCTGCTGAATTCACAGGTTGCCGTAACAAAAAGCGGCAACCTGTCCCTGTTTGTCATGGCTTCGATATCAGCTGCTGCCAGCACCCTTTCATGGGCCAAACCATCTTCGCTGGCATGACCTATATAATTAACTATCAAGCTTCCTGACCTGACTGAACGGAGGATGGCCTCAGTTGCAGCAGGATACCGCTCCTCCGGACTTAATACTTGCGGATAAGCGTCCAGATAGATTTTACCCGTATGGTATTCAGGATTTTTTTCATTGATATAATCAGTGAGCGTCTCGGAATCATTGGTGTGGATGTTATTGTCCTCATCATCTCCGATAAACGTCAGGTTGTTGCGCCATTCTCCCAGCGTACGGGCTTCATGGTAATGAATAATCTTGTCAACTGCTGTTACAGCCTCTTCCTCAGATACAGCGGGAATCCTGCCAATTCCGATGACCGGAGCGGCCATTGAATATTTCTCAGAAGATTCAAACTGCCCAAAAAAATCATCAGTAACATAAGAACTAATGTTGTTCAATGAGTTTTCCGATTGAAAAGACGGAATCCAGTTTGGATTACTTTCACCGGAAGGGTGTACGGGGTCGAAGGTCCCTTTCCCGAAAAGCAACAGGTATTTCAGCATAGGCCCTTCCGTACCGCTCTTTTTTTCAAAGAGAGACCTGATAAAATACCGGAGGGCATAAATGTCGGGGTAACCTCCTGAATACTCGTTAAAGACTGATTCAGTGGTGACTACTTCAACGGTCTGCCCGTCCACCTGCCTGTGAAAAGATGCAAGGCGATTCGCCTGTCCTAGTAAAAAAGCGGGAGTAAGAATCAGATATTCCGGGGCTCCAAGGTTCACCAGGTCTGCATTTTTGACCTCTTCTGAAATTGCCGGGGACGGATATTCTGAAGAGGGATCAAAGAGAAGGTAGTTTTTCGGTTTTTCATTGGTGGATTTAAAAAGCAGCTGACCATTTACCTGTTGGTAAGCAATTTGGGAGGGTGCCAGCGGATCTGTAATATCAAGGATTGTTAAACCTGATCCGGATCCGTTTACTCTGAATTCCAGCACCTTATCCCCTCCCTGATTTTTTGCGTCCCTGAAAACAAGCGGCAAACCATTGTAATTCAGATTACACCGAAACTGAAGGGTTGCATAATCGAACCAGCACTGACTGTTGGCTAACCCGGTGCGTTTCATGGAGAGCGTCAGGTCCGCTCCGGGGATTATACCGCTGGATTTCAGCGAGTCAAGCCTTGCATAATCACTTCCTGAAGCAGTACTGACCTGGCTGAAAGCGATATTTCCCAAAATATTTCCGTTGACGGAAACCTCCAGCCCGGAGGTCATTTCACTCCTTCCGGCGGCATAAAGGTTCAGTTTCACCGGCTCATTTTCCAACCGGCTGGTGATTTTGAAATTCTTTGAAAGAACGCCGTTGCCAGGTAACAAGGTAGTAAACCAACGGCTCCCTGATTCAAGTAAGTTGACATTCTCCTCCTCCCACAGAACAAAATCATCAAACCCGGTTACCACGATATCAGGATTCCCCGGAGGCTGAACGGATAAGGGCATAACCAGGTCTGTGCCGGCATCTTCCGTCAGGTAATAATACGATTTACCCCTGGCTGCCTGGTTCCGTGATGGAACATACCGACCCGATTCTGCATCAAACCTCCAGCAGACTGGCCCCTGAACATAAAAAAGCACCGAGGTGTCACCATTTCTTTCTTTGTGCGTCAAAAAAGGAAGCTGAACAGGCGTGTTTCCGGAAGAATTTATGTTCCAAATTGCCGTTACCTCATTTCGGCTGCCAAAAATTCTGACTCTTTCCGGATGTAAAAACCCGATATTTTTGAGCCACGAATAATAAATTTTATGTACACCTACTGAAGGAGTTTCAATTTTCAACCATTTGCCACTAGCAAAAAGGGAACCGGACACAGAGGGGCTGGCATGAACAACGCCTGCTATCCTTGCGAAATAAAATAATATTAAAAATCTGATTATAAGGCGATTAATCATCGATTAATTGACTTTAGACTTCAATAATTGGAATCCGAAAAATGGAACAAATTGCCTGATACAGACAAAGAAAAGATTTTTCCGCGGAGCAGCTTGAATAAATCTAAAAAAATACACAGGTAAAGTGAAGTTCAATGTTGAAAAAATGAATGTAATTTTATTAATTTGCTATATATTTGTATCAATAGTAGATACATAAGTTAATGTCCGGTATTTGCCCGGACAATTGACCTGCCTGAGATAAATATTGAATTCATTATAAGGATTTAACTTCTAAAGCTATATGAAATTTTATACGGTTATATTACTGTCTATCAGTCTTCTGGCTGCCTCATGCAGTCTGTTGCCGAAGAAAAAATCCGCATCCTCTACCACTGGATGGTCTTACAATGATCCAAAAAACGGGGGATTCGAATACAGGGAAGGGTATATGCAGAATACCGGGCCCGGACTGGTTTTTGTTCAGGGTGGAACATTTCCGATGGGCCGGGTAGAACAGGATGTTATGTATGAAACCAATAATATTGGAAGACGTGTAACTGTTGCGTCCTTTTTTATCGACGAAACTGAAGTGCGAAACGTCGACTGGAGAGAATACCTTTACTGGCTTCAAAGGGTTTATCCCAACAATCCTGAGGTTTACACCGCGGCTCTACCCGACACACTGGTCTGGAGACATGAACTTGCCTACAATGAGCCCTATCTCGAGAATTATTTACGGCATGCCGCCTATGCTCAATACCCTGTTGTCGGTGTTAGCTGGATCCAGGCAAACAACTACTGTAAATGGAGAACTGACAGGGTCAATGAAAGAGTTTTAATCAACGAACGGATACTTGCTGAAGATACGAAGCAGAACGGTCAGGAGGTATTTACTTCTGACAGCTACCTGAACGGTCTTTACAACGGAACAGACGGGAATCGCCCGTTGAAGGACCTTGGCAAAGACGGAGCAACAAGAAGGACAAGTATGTCAGACGGAATAGTTCTTCCGCGCTATCGTCTCCCAACCGAAGCTGAATGGGAGTTTGCGGCACTTGGACTCATTGGCAATTTGGATGATGAGGTCGTGACCGACAGGAGGATTTATCCATGGAATGGAAATCAGATACGTTCAATTGCCAAGAAAGAGCGAGGTGTATTCCTTGCAAACAGCGTAAGGGGCCGGGGCGACTATATGGGGGTAGCAGGTGCACTGAATGATGGATTCGAGATTACTGCTCCTGTAAGTTCTTTTCCTCCGAATGATCTCGGACTTTACTGCATGGCAGGAAATGTCAATGAATGGGTTCAGGATGTTTACAGACCTACATCGTTCCAGGAATTCAATGAATTCCAGCCTCTCAGGGGAAGCGTTTACACGAATTTCCACAAAGATTCAACCAACGGATTTTCAAGAAATCAGTATGGTGAGATGGTGAAGGACACTGTTGCCAATTATACCAATTACAGGGATGGTGATTTCCAATCCAACCTGGAAGAGAATTTCTGGAAGAACAAAAATGACACTGTAAAAAGCAGCCTGAGTACCGATACCATGTATCCATATGCAAAAGACAACTTTTTGCCCAGGATTACAGACCGTACAAGGGTCTACAAAGGTGGAGGCTGGAAAGACAGAACCTATTGGCTCGGGCCTGGTACCAGGAGATATATGGACGAAAGGAAGTCGACCAATGACATAGGTTTCCGCTGTGCCATGACAAAGTTGGGAGATTCACCACAACAATAATCACAGAAACCTCATCTCCGGATGAGGTTTTTTTTAGACTTTACATTTTCAAAGATATCCTCCCCTCCATCGTTTTTAAAATCCTTACAGGTTTAAGTATACGTCTGGCCTATGGAAATACAAGCGCTCTACCAGGTTTACCTGTCCCATCCCCGCATTACAACAGACAGCCGGAAAATTGAAGATGGCAGCATCTTTTTTGCCCTCAAAGGTGAAAATTTCAATGGGAATGCGTTTGCATCGTTGGCCATCGAAAATGGTGCATCCTATGCCGTGATCGATGAAGAGGAATTTGCTGTCAGCGAAAGAATGATATTGGTAGACAATGTTCTGGAAACACTTCAGAATCTGGCCAGGCATCACCGTCAGGAACTGGGCATTCCAATTCTGGCCATCACGGGAACAAACGGAAAAACAACGACCAAAGAGTTGGTTGCAAAAGTACTTTCTGAAAAATTCAACATTGTTTACACCAGGGGAAACCTGAACAATCACATTGGGGTGCCCCTTACTTTGCTATCTCTGAAACCCGACACCCAGCTGGGTGTCATTGAGATGGGGGCCAATCACCCTGGAGAGATAAATGAACTGTGCCAGATTGCCTTACCTGACTATGGAATGATTACCAATGTTGGCAGGGCTCACCTGGAAGGTTTCGGTTCTTTTGAGGGAGTCATTCAGACCAAGACTGAGTTGTATCGTTTCCTGGAGGGAAATAACGGTACCATATTTATCAACAAAGCCAATCATATTCTCCTTTCCCATACAGGTAAAACCAAACAGGTAGGATATTCTACCGGAAAAGACCCCGAAAGCCTGGAAGGAGAGATCATAAATGCTGATCCTTTCCTGGAATTGAAACTGCTTTTCCCAAAAGGCTGGCTGTACGTCAAAACACGGCTTGTAGGTAAATATAATTTCGAAAATATAATGGCTGCAGCTGCAATAGGACTGCATTTCGGCATCAGTCCGAACAACATTGCCAGCGCTGTTGAGAGTTACCAACCCGACAACAACAGGTCACAAATGGTCACAACCGGTAAGAACAAACTGTTGATGGATGCCTACAATGCCAACCCCAGCAGTATGCGGGCAGCCCTTGTGAATTTTGACCAGCTTGCCTCACCAAAAAAGGGGGTAATCCTTGGGGACATGCTTGAACTTGGGGAGGACGCTGCCAGGGAGCATCAGGAAATCGTTGATTTGCTCTTGACCCTTAAGCTTGAAATAGTGCTTCTTGTTGGCCTGCATTTTGAAACCTGCCTACTTCCAGGCACATTCAGGCATTTTAAACAATCGGAAGAACTCAGGTCTTTTCTCAAGGAAATGCAATTATCCGAATACTTTTTATTGATCAAAGGATCAAGGGGAATGAGACTGGAAACAATTATTGCCGATCTCTGAAAAATCTTAAGCATTGAATTTCCGGAAACAAAAAGGCAGTTTTGCAGTATAGAAAGAATAGATGATCATTAACAGACTGAAAAAATACTTTTTCAGTTCCTGTCCGGATATACCGGGACAGCAGATAAATAACGGAGGAAAACAGAATACCAACAATGCCGGAATTGCTTAATTTAAAAGAACACCTGAAACATCCCACCTTATCACTGATTGGGTCAATTGCCGATGCCGAAGGTCTTGAAACCTATGTGATCGGGGGCTTTGTCAGGGATCTTCTGATGTACCGGATAAAAGAGCATTGCGATATTGACATTGTGACAGTTGGCAGCGGTATCGGCCTTGCACAGAAAGTGGCCTTCGCCATTCACCCGAAACTGAAAGTTACTGTTTTCAAAAATTTCGGTACTGCCATGTTTCGTGACAAAGATATTGATTTTGAGTTTGTTGGAACCAGGAAGGAATCATACCGTTTGGACAGTCGTAAACCTTTTGTGGAGGGAGGGACACTGGAGGATGATCAAAACAGGCGCGATTTTACCATCAATACATTGGCAATATCCCTCAACAAGGAAAATTATGGGGATGTGATCGATCCCTTCAATGGAATGGAGGATCTGCAAAGCAAACTGATCCGTACTCCCCTTGATCCTGAAATTACCTTTTCTGATGATCCCCTCCGGATGATGCGGGCAATACGTTTTGCCTCCCAGTTAAACTTCCGGATTGAGGAAGAGACCTTCACCTCAATCAGCAGGCAAGCCGAGAGAATCAACATAGTTTCAAAAGAGCGCATCACAGAAGAACTCAATAAAATAATTCTCTCGGATAAACCATCCATTGGATTTAAATTATTGGAAACCTGTGGTATACTGAAAATAATCCTTCCGGAAATTCAAAATCTGAAAGGCAGGGAGAGCATCAATGGCATCTATCACAAGGATAATTTTTACCACACCCTCGAGGTTCTGGACCGTATCTGCGTCAATACCGACAACCTGTGGCTCAGGTGGTCAGCACTGTTACATGATGTAGCCAAGCCTGTTACCAAAAGATTTTCCCCGGCACTGGGCTGGACTTTCCATGCCCACAATTTTGTTGGTGAAAAGATGGTCCCTAAACTATTCGACAGGCTGAAATTACCCCTCAATGAGAAAATGAGGTTTGTGCAGAAAATGGTACTCCTCCACATGCGGCCGATTGTATTATCTGAAGAGGAAGTTACAGACTCGGCCATTCGGCGCCTGCTATTTGATGCAGGGGACGACATTGATGAACTGATGACATTGTGTGAAGCTGACATCACTTCAAAAAACGAGGAGAAAGTGAACCGCTTTTTGTCCAATTTCCAACTGGTTCGTGAAAAGTTGAAAGAAATTGAAGAAAAGGATGCCATTCGGAATTTTCAACCACCAGTTACCGGGGAGATGATTATGGAGACCTTTCAGCTTCAGCCATGCAAAGAGATCGGTATCATCAAGTCGGCGATCAAAGAGGCCATACTGGAAGGAGAAATCCACAACAACTACGAAGAAGCATACCAGTATATGCTGATGAAAGGAAAAGAACTGGGACTGGAACCATTTGGGAATTAGACCAAATTAACCGGCAAACCCGTCAATCCGGTTGCACGGACCTGTGCCCTCTCCTGACCCGCTATTTTGGGCTGAATTTCAACAAATAAGTTACACCTGTTATTTGGTCAAAACAATGGATAAGGCAGATGAGGCCTTATTCCCAGCAACATCCGTGCAGAAGATCGTAACCTCATAATTGCCGGTCGTGGTCTGCTTCCCTGTTACAAGGGCCGGTATGTTGATTTCACTGTGATTGACAGCCAGTGTTTTCTTACCGGCAGTAATGTTCCATGTTTGGGAAAATGACCAGTCTGCCATCTCAAGCCCTTTCAGACTTTTGTTGATGACAACTTCGTAGGATTTCAGCTCAGCATTGTCGCTGAGATCCATTTGAAGATGCAACACTGTTCCGTTGGTTCCGTAGGCATAGGTCTTGCCCGGAGTTGGGTCCGCCACTGAGATTGCTGGTTTAGTAGTATCAGCAACGGGAGCAGGGGGTTCCGCAGTGGATGTCTTCTTGCAGGACCCACTGAAAATCAAAAGAATTACCGGCAAAAGCCATTTGAAGACCATTTTCATTCTCCTTTCTGATTATTTTGGTTCCTGAGCACATGGCTCCTTTTTCTCCCGTAAAAGAAATAGATGGTTATCCCGATAGCCATCCAGATAATCAGACGCATCCAGGTATCAAATGGCAATGCAAGCATCTGAGCCAGGCAGATCAGCATCCCCAGGATGGGGAACAATGGAACAAAAGGGGTTTTAAACGGCCTGACTGCATCCGGATCTGTTTTGCGCAGAATAATGATCCCTGCGCATACTATAACGAAAGCAAGCAGTGTACCGATGGAAACAAGTTCTCCAAGAACCCCGATTGGGAAAAGCCCGGCAATCAAAGCAGCGCAGGCCCCGGTAAGAATTGTCGTAATATAAGGTGTCTTGTACTTTTTATGAACCACGGTAAAAGCAGGGGGCAACAGACCGTCTTTTGCCATGGTGTAAAAAATTCTCGGTTGAGCCATCAGCATCACAAGGACTACTGAACTCAGACCGGCCAAGGCACCAATTTTGATAAATGGCCTCAACCAAATGAGTGAATCGCCTGCACGGTCAATAGCAAGGGCGATAGGGGCCGAAACATTGAGTTCCTTGTAGTTCACTATCCCGGTTAAAACTGCTGCAACAGCAACATAAAGAACGGTACAAATAATGAGTGACCATAGTATACCTTTGGGCATATCACGGGCCGGATTCTTCGATTCCTGGGCTGCGGTGGACAAAGCGTCAAACCCGATATAGGCAAAAAATATTACTCCGGCACCGGTGAAAATGCCCGAAATGCCAAATGCCCCAAATTTGCCTGTATTTTCAGGAATAAAAGGAGTCCAGTTGTCTACGTTGATGAATGAGATGCCAAAACCTATAAATAACAAGATTACCGTTAGTTTTACAATAACAATAACATTGTTGAATCTGCTCGATTCCCGTATTCCGATGACTAAAAGTGCCGTGATAAAAATCACCAGTGCCACTGCCGGAAAATTAATGATACTCCCGGTTTTCTCCCATCCCTGACCAATGACATGATTAAACGGGGCAGAAGAAAGAGCATGAGGTACGGTTATGCCAAAATCGTTAAGGAAACTGACAAAATAACCTGACCAACCAACTGCTACTGTAGAAGAGGCAAAAAGGTATTCAAGGATCAGGTCCCAGCCAATAATCCAGGCGAGAAATTCGCCCAGGGTCGCATATGCATAAGTGTAGGCACTGCCGGCAATCGGAATCATGGAAGCAAATTCGGCATAACACAACCCGGCAAAGACACAACCCAGGGCAGAGAACATGAAGGAGAAAATGATGGAAGGACCGGCATAATTGGCGGCTGCAGTACCGGTCAGAACGAAAATCCCTGTTCCGATAATTGCCCCTATTCCCAATGTAATCAGATTTCTGGCTGTAAGCGCGCGATTGAATTTGTGTTCGTCCGTTTTTGCTTCTGCCAGAAGAACGGTTACAGATTTTCTTCTAAAAAGTTGATTCATGCGTTTAAGTTTTGTTTTTCAATTGCCAAATGGGAACGAAGTTCAGCGTAGCCAATCAAAGATCAGCGAAGCTAAAAACCCACCTAATCATTTGCGGTTGCTCCCGACACGCCGGGATGTCCATTTCAGCTGTTAAATTTAGTTGATGCAAAGATCATCGCATTGCAGGCAGCCTGGACGATTATTAAGGAAGATCCCAAACAGCATTGCTGATACATACTTCACAGAGCAGTTGTACCAACAAAGATAAAAAAAAAGGGATAGGTGTAAAGATAGGGGGAATATTCACTGTCAAAATAATCAGTATGCAGTGCAAAAAAGATAAATGTTTTATTCACCTCGCTGCTGCATTCAAAGGTATCAAATTGTGCAATTTGCAATAGTTGCAACTGCCTGACCTGTTATGGCAATATCAGGTTCCAATTCACGGCTTCTTATCCCCTGCCTTCTGGTATATGATGTAAGAGTAGACCATCGGAACCAATACCAGCAGGATGGTTAGAGGGATGATCACCCAATCCAGCCGCTCTGTTATAAAATAGAGTACAATTCCGGCAAGTCCGCCCCAGAACCACAGTTTTCCGGCAAGTTTATGGGTTCGGATCCATACTTCATCACTATTCAGGGTCCATGGGACCTTGATTCCGACAAAATAGTTGGGCCTGAAATTTCCCATGTAATTGCCAATAAGCATAAACATCAAAAAAATGGAAGCGGGTAAAAATTTGTGAATGGCGTTTGAATTGTTTACAACTCCCCAAATAACACCGGCATTGATCAGTCCGATGAATAAGGCAAGTATCAGCCTCAGCTTGTAATAACTGCCCTCAAAAACCTTGTAGTTTGCCTTTCTTGGATCTATTCTGGGCAGCAGAAGCATTAAAAAATAAAGCCCAACCGGCATCCAGACATACACCATTCTTGATCCGTACCCGTTGGGATCTCCATGGGCGTCGAAATGGATAGGCATTGATTCAGGTAGAATGTTCCAGTTGACAACCAGGTAGATGATTGGCAGCAGGGTAAAGACGATAATGACAAGCTCCTGTACTAATTTGTCTCTTTTCATGGTTATATTATTTTTTCGAAATGAATTCTGAGATACCCTTTACCAATCCATCAGAAAGCGGGAGTGCAGCATTGTTATACGTTGCAATATTAGCCTGCCTGTCTCCTTCCACTGTCCTCAGAATATGGTTCATACTGCTGATAAGATTCAATTGCGATTTTGGATTGGCTTTTGCAAGCAGCCTTGCATCCTCCACCGTAACCTGGATATCTGTGGTGCCCTGTATCAATAGAACCGGGATAGAGAGCCCTGATATTTCGTTCTGTGGATCATATTTAAGCCATGACATAAGATAGGGCTGAACACTTGGTCTGAAAAGGGCATTCAATATCGGGTTAACTTGATCCACCCTCTTCCCCTTGCTAAGGCTATCAAGAATGGGGAATGCCATATTCTGTATCTCCTTAGGCTGATTGCCCAGTTGCTCCTTAATAACTTTGTCGCCGGAGCGGCCGGCACCAGCGATGGAAATGAACTTATCGGCACTGGCTCCGGCTATCATTCCGATTAATGACCCTTCACTGTGACCGATAACAACAACTGTAGAGAACCGCTTGTCCTTCCTCAAAAGTTTTATCCATTCCCTTGCATCGTTGACATAGTCGTCGAATCTAAGATCTGCTTCACTTTTCATGGAAGACTGACTCTCGGCGATTCCTCTCTTATCGTACCGTACCGTGGCAATTCCCTTTCCTGAGAGTTCTCTTGCAAGTTTTTTATAGGCATCACATTTCATCATTGAATTATTACAGTCCCTGTCTGTGGGTCCTGATCCGGCAATGATCAAGGCAACCGGGCCCCTGGAAAATTCCTTTGGGGTCGTCAGTGTACCAAAAATCCGGCCACTGCCGGTATTTAAAGTGACGGGGGTTTCCCTGTATACCGCATTCTTATCTTCAGTTATTGCCTGTACAGGTTTTTCGGATTTTAAAAATGTCAGCTCCATTGGAAATGCCTGTCCCCCCTGTTTAAATGTTCCGGCAATAATATGCTCTTTGTTCAAAGTTCCTTCGTAATCAATGCCAGCGCTGGCTACAGAAAGTTTAAGCACTGAATTCTCAAAACTAACGGAACTTACAGGTATGCCCTTTACACCCTGGTCCGGACTGTCCATGGTGGAGCTGTAACCGGATGCGGTTTTGGTCAGGTTAAATACAACCCGCAGCTGAATTCCCTGGACTTTCAATATCCCGGTCCACTGACCGGTGATATCCTGTCCGAATGTACCTGCTACTGTCAGCAGGAATGCAACAACCATTGCAAACTTTTTCATCGTTTTTGTAGACTTTATCTGATTAATAAAAAAACCCTGTTGGGTGATCTTTTTCATTGAACATAATTCAGGTATTTAATCTTCTGATGTCCCCTTTTTAAACTGCATCAGCCACACAACAATACCATCAAATACTGTTGTATTGATTGAGTATTTGATAAACTGGCCTTCCCTTATGCTGACCACCAATCCAGCCTGTTTGAGCAGATCCAGGTGATGGGAAATACTTGGTTTGGTCATTCTGAACTTATCGGCAATTTCGCCGGCTGTCAGATCACCATTGTTAAGCAATTCAAGTATCTCTCTCCTGGTTGGATCATTCAGCGCTTTAAAAAAAATATTCATACCCGATAGATATTTAGACAAATATCTAAATATTATTTTTAATGAACAAATTTTTGATGATTATTTTAAAAAATATTCAAAAAAAAGAGCCATCCATCCGGACGGCTCAAGGATTTTCAATTTATCAGGCTCCATGCACCGGTGTACCTGCTTCTGCGACAACAGGTCAAAGCTGCATTGTATCCTCTAATTAATAATATCGCATCCCATGTATGGAATCAGGACTTCAGGGACCCTGATACCTTCAGGAGTCTGGTAATTTTCAAGGATGGAGGCTACGATGCGGGGAAGGGCAAGCGCACTGCCATTGAGGGTATGGGCCAGCTGAGGCTTTTTATTTCCCTCTTCCCGGTAGCGCAATTTGAGGCGGTTCGCCTGGAATGACTCAAAGTTGGACACAGAAGAAACTTCAAGCCAACGTTCCTGTCCGGCCGACCAAACTTCAAAATCGTAAGTGAGTGCAGAGGTGAAACTCATGTCACCGCCACAAAGACGCAATATTCGGTAAGGCAGTCCCAGTTTTTCTACCAGCGACTGAACATAGCTGACCATCTGCTCCAGTGATTCGTAGGATTTATCCGGATGTGCCACCTGGACAATTTCGACTTTATCAAACTGATGCAAACGGTTCAGTCCGCGAACATCCTTGCCATAAGAACCTGCTTCACGACGGAAACAGGCAGAGTAGGCGGTGGTTTTAACAGGAAGTTCCATTGCTTCGACAATTACATCCCGGAAAATATTCGTTACTGGCACTTCAGCAGTTGGAATCAGGTAGAGGTTATCAATCTGGCAATGGTACATCTGTCCCTCCTTATCGGGAAGCTGGCCGGTTCCAAAACCTGACGCTTCATTGACGACATAAGGAGGCTGCACTTCGAGGTATCCTGCTGCCCTGCCCTGATCCAGGAAAAAATTGATCAAGGCACGCTGCAAGCGAGCTCCATAACCTTTGTAAACAGGAAATCCTGCTCCGGAAATCTTTACTCCGAGTTCAAAGTCAATCAGGTTGTATTGGGCAGCAAGATCCCAGTGGGGCTTCGATCCCGGGGGCAATACAGGCATTACTCCACCTTTTGCGACGACTTCGTTGTCCTCAGGGGTCCTTCCTTCCGGCACCAGTGAGGAAGGAAGATTCGGTAACAGAACCTGCAACGAGGCCATCTGTGCATCGATGGAGGCAAAGTCCTCATCATGCTGCCTGATCATATCTTTTAAAACGACGGTCCTTTCCTTGGCCTTATTGGCTTCTGTTGATTTACCATCTTTAATGAGCACACCTATCTCCCTGGAAAGCTGGTTCATCTCTGCCTTGAAACCGTCACTTTCGATCTGGTATTCATTGCGTTTCTGATAAAGACCCAATACCTGGTGAACAATCTCACGCGCATCGAAATGTTTAACCGCCAGTCTTTCGATGACAAATTCAGGATTTTCCTGTATAAGTTTTAAGGTTAACATGATGAATTTCTTCTGTTTATAAAAAAAGAGGTTTCAAACACCCCGGTTGATATTGAAAGTACTAAGTTAATACAAAAAAAAATCTCCTGCTTTATTACCATTGTAATAAAACAGGAGAGAAATTTCTTGTCTGACCGTATTATTCTACAGCCTTCAGCGGCTCAACACTGACAAATGATTTGGCATTGGTCTTCTTTTTGAAAGTAACCGTACCATCGATCAAGGCAAAAAGTGTATGATCTTTGCCTATCCCAACATTGGCGCCGGGATTGTGTACGGTACCACGCTGGCGAACCAGTATGTTACCTGCTTTGGCAGCCTGACCACCAAAAATTTTCACTCCAAGTCTTTTGCTTTCTGATTCGCGGCCGTTCTTCGAACTACCCGCCCCTTTTTTATGTGCC
>CAZDLO010000090.1:0-14692 GCA_964506325.1 uncultured Tangfeifania sp. | reverse complement strand
ACTCGCGACCCCGACCTTGGCAAGGTCGTGCTCTACCAACTGAGCTATTCCCGCATGATTGCAATCCCCGCCACGGTTAGATGTTTGTGATTGCGGGTGCAAATATAAAACTTTTTTCACAATGGGAAAATGCATGAAAGAAAAAAGACATGAGACATAAGAATAAGACATGAGACATGAGAGATAAGACATGAGACATGAGGAGTGTAAGTCATTCAATGTTCGATGTGCTTAGTCATATGACTCATGTCTCATGTCTCATGTCTTATCTCTTTAATTTTCTATTCCAGCTTTTTTTCTCTGAGCGGAATAATGCCTCCCATCTCACCCATCACATTGACCAGGTCAGATCCCATCGGAACAACAATTTTTGAATTGTCTTTCAAGGATGTTTCCATGGCTTGAATCCGGCGAAGCATCTGGGCATTTCCCACAAAATATTGCTCAGCAGATTCATTTACCAGCTGAATAGCCTGGGCCTCACCTTCTGCACGCAGAATGGCGGCCTGCTTGATACCCTCTGCACGGCGAATTTCAGCTCTCTTTTCACCATCGGCCTTAGTCTCGGTAGCTGTGGCATAGTCAATGGCAGCAATTTTTTCATTCTCTGCCTTAACAATTTTATTCATGGTCTCCTGCACGTCCTTCGGCGGATCTATCTCCTTGAGCTCTGTACGAACAATTTCGATACCCCAGTTCATAGTCTCATCAAGCAGAGTCGAGTGAAGTTCCTTGTTAATTTTGCCCCTTTCGCTGTTTGCCGACTTCAACGTCATGGTTCCAATAATATTCCTCAATGTAGTTCTGGCGAGGTTTACTATCTGGTATTCAATGCTATTTACATTGTACTGAGAATTTTTCACACTCTCTTCGTCAGATTTGATCTTGAAATAAACCTGGGCATCAACCCTGGCATTGAGGTTGTCATTGGTAATGATTTCCTGTGGCTCAGCATTGATCATTTTTTCAGTGATGTTGATAATAAACATGCGGTCAATCACCGGAATGATCCAGTTAAAACCTGAAGAAGCAAAATGATGGTACTTTCCAAGGCGCTCCACAAGCGCACGGTTGGTGGGCCGGACAATCCTGATTCCTGAAAAGAATAAAAGCACTAAGAATGCAATTAAAACAATGTAGATAGGTTCCATAATCCTGGTATTTTAAATTGATATATAGTAAGTTAACACATCTCACTTTACAACAAATATAAGCATTTATTGCGACAAGTTTTCATTACCATTTCTGATTTATATCATAAAATTCAACTTTCCGGAAGGCTTGAATTGAACGAGATTTAGAGCCGCAAATACCTTATAAATAGAATCCATACAAATCAGGACTACATCCTGCTCAAAACAATTGATTAATGCAGGAAATCTAAAAAGGGGATACCGACCAATAGAAACCAAATGTTTACCAGAGCGCTAAGATGCAACGATCAGGTACTTTACCTGATTCGGTAACCATATAAAAAATGAGTAAATTTACCTCTCAATGGCGCCCGGCTCCTTTTTTAATAACCTTCAATGAATCTAATCAGAAAAATTGTCAGCAACCTCAACGGTTTCAGAACCTCTTCCCTCAGGGAACGGGAAAGGTTAATCCTGCTGAGTATTATTGTCGGACTCCTCAGTGGATTTGCTGCCATATTGCTGAAGAATATTATCCACCTGTCAAGCAGATTCCTAACTGAGGATGTTGATGCCCTGCAGGAGAATTACCGTTACTTCCTGTATCCCGGCATTGGTATCCTCCTTACTTACATATATGTGAAGTATTTAGTCAAGGAAGACATCAGCCATGGAGTAACCAAAGTTCTGGAATCTATCTCCCGAAAAAAAGGCTACCTCCGGGCACATAACATGTTCACCTCAATTTTATCAAGTACCATTACCATCGGGTTCGGCGGTTCAGTTGGGGCAGAGGCTCCTGTCGTACTTACCGGTTCTTCGATCGGCTCAACCATAGCGCGAAAATTCAACCTGAACTACCGGACAATGACGGTCCTTATAGGTTGTGGTGCAGCAGGGGCTATCTCGGGTATCTTCAAGGCCCCGCTGGCAGGGATGCTTTTTGCCATTGAAGTATTGATGCTGGATCTGACCATGGCATCCCTGCTTCCCCTGATGGTATCTTCTGCAACAGCAGCATCCCTGGCATATTTTCTCATGGGATCAGGTTATGAGCTCAATTTTCAGATAGACAAAGCGTTCACGGTCAACAATATCCATTGGTATATTTTGATTTTTGAAGTATACAGTCGCTCTAGATAAATAGCACCGGCATTCTTCATAGTATATTTTGCTGGGAATATTTTGCGGTCTCTTTTCGGTTCTCTTCTCCAGGGGAAATATCCTGATTGAGGGGAGTCTCAAAAGAATCAAGAATTCATGGGTCAGGATAGCAATAGGAGGACTTTCACTGGGAGGAATGATTTTTCTCTTCCCGTCGCTTTGGGGAGAAGGATACTTCACAATCAACCAGATTGTGAACGACCTCGGCCATCACATAGTGAACAATTCGCTTTTTTTCGAATACAGGGATGATAAACTGGCGTTGATTATTCTTGTTGCCGTTATAATGGTAGTAAAGATCGCCGCTACTGCTACAACCAACGGAGCCGGAGGCAGCGGCGGAATCTTCGCCCCTACCCTCTTCCTTGGTAGCCTTGCTGGTTTCATGATCTCACTGATACTCAATTATAACGGAGAAATGGTGCCTGCCAAAAATTTTGCTCTCGCAGGAATGGCCGGAATGATGGCAGCTGTTATGCATGCTCCAATGACTGCTATTTTCCTTATAGCTGAAATAACAGGTGGTTTTGGTTTACTGATCCCGCTAATGATTACTTCTGCCACCGCATTCCTGACTGCCTTCCCGATTGAGCCTCATTCGCTCTACCACAAACGGCTGGCATTGAAGGGAGACCTTATCACACACAACAAGGACAAAGCAGTTCTGACCCTGTTAAAACTGCACAACGTCATTGAAAAAGACCTGCAAACAATAAGGACAGGGACAACCCTGGGAGAACTTGTCCGGATCATAGCCAAATCCAAACGCAATATTTTCCCGGTCATAGACAAGTCCAACAACTTTAAGGGTGTGGTATTGCTCGATGATGTCAGGGAAATAATGTTTGACAAGGATCTTTACGAGACCCGAAAGATTTCGGAATTTATGACCTTACCACCCGAGATTATCTCACACGATGAAAAAATGGAGATTGTCATGAAAAAATTCAACGATAGCGGGGCCTGGAACCTCCCGGTGGTCCACAATGGGAAATATGTCGGCTTCATATCAAAATCCAGAATTTTCAACGCCTACCGGGATTTGCTGGTAAATCTCGCAGAGGAGTGAACTGCCGGAGAGCACAGTTTTGGAAAAAGGAAAACGAAGAACAGAGAAACTGAGGATGGAAATCAGTCTGACCAGGAGATTTGAGCAGATTTATTGTAGGAAGGCTGTCCTATGAGTTCAATTTAGGATCACTATCATAAGGTTACATAATTGTTATTTCGCCCAATTTTATCTGTACCTGACTTTCTCAATCCTTTTGAAAATTGTACTTTTGCAGCATTCAAAACAATATACCTTTTCCAATAGTCAACAATCAACTCCCTGTTGTTAATAATCATTTTATTATCAAATAAATAACACATATATTTCAAAATATAACCCCTGTGAACCTGATTCCATCAAAGCAGATGAACATATTCTAAGGGTTCCACATTTACACAAAAAACAAATATATTAATATGAAAAGAGACAACCTGCTTTTTGAGATCATTGCGAAAGAGCACGCCCGCCAGCTTCACGGAATTGAGCTGATAGCTTCTGAAAATTTTGTTTCGGATCAGGTAATGGAGGCAATGGGCTCCTGCCTGACCAACAAATATGCCGAGGGATACCCCGGACACCGGTATTATGGCGGATGCCAGTTTATTGACGAAGCAGAGCAACTGGCAATAGACAGGCTCAAAGCCCTTTTTGGAGCTGAATATGCCAATGTGCAGCCACATTCAGGGGCACAGGCAAATATGGCGGTTTTGATGACTGTATTGCAACCAGGTGATACATTTATGGGACTGGATCTTTCCCATGGCGGGCACTTGTCTCATGGTTCACCTGTGAACTCATCCGGCTTACTGTATCGCCCGGTCTCCTACGGAGTAAAGGAAGAAGACGGGCTTGTTGATTATGACCAGATGGAAAGTGTGGCACTCCGGGAAAAACCAAAATTGATCATAGCAGGGGCTTCTGCCTATTCAAGGGAGTGGGATTATGCCCGTATCCGGACACTGGCTGATAAAATCGGGGCTATTTTCATGGTTGACATGGCTCACCCTGCAGGACTTATCGCTGCCGGATTACTGGATAACCCGCTCAGTCATGCACACATTGTCACCTCCACAACCCACAAGACCCTGCGCGGACCACGCGGTGGCATTATTTTACTGGGCAAAGATTTTGAGAATCCCTGGGGGCATGCCACTAAAAAGGGAGAGATCAAGATGATGAGCAGCCTGCTCGACTCCGCGATTTTCCCCGGAATACAGGGAGGGCCGCTTGAACACGTTATAGCAGCAAAGGCCGTATCATTCGGAGAAGCCCTTCTTCCGGAATACAAAATATACCAGCACCAGGTGCAGAAAAATGCCAGGGTAATGGCACAGGCTTTCATCGACAAAGGCTACAAGGTTATATCCGATGGCACTGACAATCACTCCATGCTGATTGATCTCCGCACCAAATTTCCTGAACTCACCGGGAAAAAAGCTGAGAATGTACTGGTGCAGGCTGATATTACCATCAACAAGAATATGGTACCGTTTGACAGCCGTTCTCCATTCCTCACCTCCGGTTTGCGTGTGGGTACACCTGCCATATCAACCAGGGGACTGAAAGAACCAATGATGGGATTAATTGTGGAACTGATTGACCGGGTCCTGATGGATGTTGAAAATGAACAAAATATTTTGTCAGTTCGTTCAGAGGTAAACAAAATGATGGAAGACTTCCCGATTTTTGCCTGGTGATTCACATTGGATAAAAAAACAGTGAACAACCGGTGGCAGTAATGTACCGGAATGTTCACTGTTTTTTTATTAAATCCCGTTTCACAAACCCTGACACCAGCGTTGAAAAAATAACCTGGCCAAGAAGTTAAATAAACTGTATTCAGATCATCCCGGCAATTTTGGGAAGCAGTATTATACATCCTACTACCAGGGCAGTCAGGGCTGTTACGAGTACTGCAGCAGCAGCCAGGTCCTTGGCTCTTTTTATACCTGCATTTTTTTCAGAAGAAACCTGGTCTGCCAGATACTCCAGGGCAGAGTTGAAAAGTTCGGCTACAAATACTGATCCAATTACGACAATCAGCAATAGCCATTCCGTTGAACTGACATTCACCATCCATGCGGCAATTATAGCTATGATAGCAGCTACTAAGTGAATTCTGGAGTTATGTTCACCCCTCAGCATAATTTTCAGCCCGTTGAAGGCATAAACGAAACTTTGCAATCGGCTTCTGATAGAAAATTTTTTATTCTTCATGGTAAGTATTCACTCTGACCTGCCAAAGTGGGAATTAAATCTTTTTAATATCCAAATACCTCAGGCTTTCAAATACCTAGCTGATCACCACCCTGGAAAAGGGAACTGCATCCTGTGAAGCAAAATCCCCATTCAGGTATTTGAAATAGCCTGTAATTGCGATCATTGCTGCGTTGTCTGTGGTAAACTTAAATGGTGGGATGAACATCCTCCACCCTAGTTCTGCAGCTGTTTCCAGCAGGGCAGTACGAAGTCCGGAATTGGCAGAAACACCACCAGCTACCGCAATTTCCATGATACCTGTCTGCTTGGATGCTAACCTGAGTTTTGCAAGCAGTATCTCAATGATGGTATATTGCAGTGATGCGCATAAATCTTCCAGGTGATGGTTGATAAAATCAGGATCCTTAGCCATTTCATCACGCAGCAGGTAAAGAAAGGAGGTTTTTAACCCGCTGAAACTGTAATCGAGTCCTGAAATCCTGGGTCTGGAAAGAGTAAATGCCTTCGGATTACCCGATTTGGCCAATTTATCAATCAATGGTCCACCCGGATAAGGTAATCCCATGACTTTGGCACACTTGTCGAAAGCCTCTCCGGCAGCATCATCTATGGTCTGCCCTATAACTTCCATATCCAGGTAATCCCTCACAACAATAATCTGGGAATTTCCTCCTGACACGAGCAGGCATAAAAATGGAAATTTAGGAACTTCCAGACTGTCATCGCCCTCACTGAGAAAGTGAGCCAACACATGTCCCTGGAGATGGTTAACCTCAATGAGGGGTATATTGCGTGAAAGAGCAAATGCTTTGGCAAACGAAACACCTACCAGAAGCGAACCAAGCAGTCCGGGACCACGTGTGAAGGCGATTGCATCAATATCATCAAGCGAAATACCCGCCTTCTTAATCGCCTGGTCTACAACAGGAACTATATTCTGTTGATGAGCCCGGGATGCCAGTTCCGGAACAACCCCACCGAATGCCATGTGAACGTCCTGACCAGCAACTTCATTACTCAGCATGAGATTGTTGCGGATTACGGCTGCGGAAGTATCGTCACAGGATGATTCAATTCCGAGTATGATTATATCTTTTCTATGGCTCATTAAAATCTGATCTCTATTTGTTTTCTCCTACTTGGTAAAAATTACTAATTTTGCCGCGTAGGATCTTGTTCAAAACAGGCTTGGGGTCGATGCTTCTGCCACTGAGGGGGTTGTCCGGCTTGCAATAAAATGACACGTTAAACAGAAAAATTATCTCCCTGTGACAGAAGAGCAAACATCCACCCAACCAGCGAACAAAGGTATCAAAAAAAAGTTTAAGGCGCTTTTGGTCCTGGCTTTTCTGCTGATCCTTTTGCCTGAATTAGTCTATATAACTTTCCGCAGCAATGCAGTTCAGACTTTTGCTGTACGCTGGCTGATGGATCAGGTTGGTCAGACTTTCAATACCAGGATTAAGGTTGGGGGAATTGATATATCCTTCTTTGACCAGATCACCCTTGAAAAATTATTGATCGAGGACCAATCACACGATACTTTACTTTATGTTGACCAGCTTAGGTTACAGATTGATAGCCTCAAGCTGGGAAGTCGCCGCATCCATCTTAACAGCATTTTCGTTCAGCAACCGAAATTTCATTTATACCAGGATGCTAAGGGAACAAATTTCCAGTTTATCCTGGATTCGATCAAAGCATCCCCCCCACCTGTAAAAGGCTCAGGTGCCTGGGAAATAAGCTTTAACAACCTGTTTGTCAGAAATGCGGAAATATTTTTCAGAAAACCCTTTGCTGACACAATATTTCACGACGGGATAAACTTCAATAATCTGGCTATCAGAAAAATGAATTTTGCCGTTGTGCATGTTAAAAAAGAGAAGACTGCCTTATCCATGGTGCTTGACAATGCAGCCCTGGAGGAAAAATCCGGCTTTTCAATAAAAAACATGACCTTCAAAGCGCTTTTGGACTCTTCAGGTTTGTATCTGGACAAATTCGCTCTTATTACCCCAAATTCCAATATTTTTTCTGATTCATTGCGGATTGAACCGAGGAGTACAATACTTTCTGATAAAACAGGAATTGTAAGAAAAAAAGAGGAGCTGCCACTGGCCTTTCAATATGACTATCACGGCAACCTGGCAGAATCAATAGTTTCAATGAAAGACCTGGGCTATTATCTGCCTGTAGTATGGGGCATGGACGAGAAACTCCTGTGTTCAGGAAGTGTCCATGGTTCAGTAGATAACCTGAAATTCAAAAACCTGAATTTGCGCGTTGGCCAGAAAACATCCTTCAATGCCGATCTTGAACTGAAAGGCTTGCCCGACTGGGAGAATACTTTTATCTACCTTAAATTCTCCAATAACACCTTTAATTTCAACGACCTGGCCTCTATTAAACTCCCCGATGCCTCCAGAACAAGGTATCCCAGAATTCCTGCATCTTTACTGGAGGATATAGACCTCAATTACCAGGGTACATTCAGCGGCTTTCCTTCCGATTTTGTCGCCTACGGAAAATTGAACGGTGCATTGGGTTCATTGTCAACAGACATAGCCATTTCTCCTTCACTTTCAGGAACTTTCAAATTTGAAGGAATGTTGGATGCCAAATCATTTAAGGCAGGGAAATTCCTTGGTTATGATGCACTGGGAGAGGTTTCCCTGCATACCGAAATGACTGTTATTAAAAAAAATCAACGCTTTGATGCTACCATAAAAGGAAGCATCGACAGCCTTTACTATTATGGGAACCGCATTGATTCCATTTATCTGAACGGAACCGCGAGTAACAAAAGCTATGACGGTCAGCTGATAATCAACGATGACAAATTGAAACTAAAATTTTCAGGAATGGCCAACCTGGAAGGTGACACTCCCATTTTTGATTTTTCGTCGGTTGTTTCCAGTGCAAATCTGAATGTCCTGGGACTTGACAAACGTCACAAAGATGCTACCTGTTCCTTTGACATGAAGGCAAATTTCTCCGGAAAGAATATTGATGAATTAAATGGTTCCATCAACCTGAAGAACACGAAACTTGCCAGGGATGGCAAGTTATTTGAGATTGAAAAACTCGATCTGAATACTACCAATACCAAAGCCCGGAATACCATCATTCTTCGTTCGGATATTGCGGATGTTGATATTGCCGGCAAATACAAATTCCTGGAAACCGGGGGTACCTTGCGGGATTATCTCAGGTACTACCTGCCTTCCGCAGACAATCCTTTCAGCAATGTTGGCGTTGCCGGCGACAATATCTTCAGTTTTGATGTAAACATCAAAAAACCTGATCTGATCACAAACTTTTTCTTCCCTGAAATTGTGTCAAAATCACCTGTTCTCTTGCGGGGAGAGATCAATTCCCTGAAAAAGAGCATGAGCTTTGTAGGTACTGCCGATGACCTTTCCTATAAAAATTTACATGCCAAAGGACTAAATTTTACCTCAGGAAACATTGGTGGCCGCTGGTTGTTGCGCCTGGGAATGGATGAAGCTGCACTGGGCGAAAATTATCGCATTGAAAACGTGTCACTGAACAACACATTATTCAGTGACAGTTTGCACACTAAGGTTTTGTGGGGTAAAACAAGTGATAACAAGTACAGCGGTAAAATAGACATCAAAGGATACTTTTCTAAAAATCAGGAAGGCCTGAGCATGGCGGACTTTACTATAAAGCCTTCTGATATATTGGTATCTGATAAGCTTTGGCTATTTGACGAAAGCCGGATACATTATGACTCAACCCAGGTTGTTGTGGACAATTTTAATCTTCACCACGGCGATGAATTCTTACGAGTAAACGGCCAGCTCTCTGAGAATCAGTCTGATATTTTAAAAATTGAAGTTAACAACATCAATCTGGGGTTTTTCGACCTGGTACTAAAGAAAAAAACCGGAATAGAAGGTTTTATGACCGGTGAAACAGAAATTGCCGACATTAAAAACACTTTCTTTTTTAACAGCAGTTTAACCATCAAGAAATTCCATTATTACAAGGACCTTTTTGGTGATGTAATTCTCGATAATATCTGGAACAAAGAGGAAAGGCGACTGTATTCCTCCATTCAGCTAAGGAAGGAGAAAAAGACATCTTTGCTTATCCAGGGATATTACACCCCTGACACAGACTCCCTTAAGTACCATGCTGCTCTAACTGATTTCCCCCTGGAAACTATTTTCCCTTTTCTTAAAAGCTTCTCAAACCGTTTAAGTGGAAGTGGTCAAGGCAAGGTCGCAATAACCGGTACTTTGGCTGATCCCTGCTTTATGGGTAAGGTTAACATAAAGGATGGAAAAATCGGGATAGATTATACCAAGGTGGACTACTCCATCAACCAACCTGTTGAGTTCTCTGATGATTCCATCGTTTTCAGGAAAATAACCCTGAAAGACCGCGAAAACAATACTGCCCTCCTGGACGGATATATCACACACAAGATGTTCAATCACCTTAAGTATAACATCAGACTGAAAACTAACAGACTTGAGGCTCTTAAAACAACGGCCGGGGATAACTCAATATTTTATGGTGACGCTCATTGCAGCGGTGATGCCTTGTTTGCCGGCTCCGGAGATAAGCTTAAGCTTGACCTGAATTTAAGAACCCTGGAGGGGACACAAATAGTAATTCCGTTGGAAACACCGGCTTCTGTTGCTGAAAATGATTTTATCCGTTTCATTACTCCTGATACGCTGCTGAACAAGATACCTGCCCTGGTTAAAAAAGAAGAAAGCGGGACTTTTGATATGAATATGAATCTGATTGCAACACCGGCAGCTAAAATCCAGATTCTGTTCAATTCCACCCTTGCGGATGCCATTACAGGCCAGGGTAACGGAAACTTCCGGATGGTTTATGATCATCTCGGAAATTTCAATATGTACGGTAATTATACCATTTACAAGGGAGATTACCTGTTTACACTCCAGAATGTAATTGGCAAAAAATTTAAGCTTGAGGAGGGCGGCACCATTACATGGAACGGAGATCCTTATGAGGCGATCGTCGATCTGAATGCAGTATACAATCTGAAAGCCTCCATTAAAAACCTTCTGGTTGATTCCTATAAGAATGAAAGTTCCGGCAGAATACCGGTCGAATGCAAGATCAACCTCTCACACAAACTGCTCAATCCGGTTCTGAAATTTGACATCCTTTTTCCAACGGCAGACGAGAGGACCCGGGATGAGTTGCAGCAATTCATCAGCACACAGGATGATGTAAACCGTCAGATGCTGACCCTGATGCTCCTGGGACAGTTTTATACGCCTGAGTACATCCGGGGTAGAAATGACAATCAATCCAATACGGGATCCCTGGTCGGAGCAACGACTTCAGAAATGCTTTCAAACCAGTTATCCAACTGGTTATCCCAAATCAGCACAAATTTTGACGTCGGATTCAATTACAGGCCTGGAGACCAGGTCAACACCAATCAAATGGAATTCGCCTTAAGCACACAAATATTTGACGACAGGGTCACGATAAATGGTAATATCGGTAACAACAGCAGTTTACAGAACAACAATACCAACTCAGTGGTTGGAGAGATAGAAGTATTCATCAAGCTTATAAAGTCCGGAAAACTGGAATTAAAGATGTACAACAGAGCAAACACTGATATTACTTACGACACTGCTCCTTACAAACAGGGAGTTGGCTTTTCCTACCGCGAAAGTTTCAATTCCTTTAAGGATCTGTTTAATCAACCGCGGAGAAAAAAGCTCTCCGGAACAACCCCTGAAGATAATCCAGACAGGTAATGTTGAATAAATTCTTAATTTTGCAATCAGCCTGACGTTCTGATTCACGGAAGTCGATGAATGCTGACAGGTAAAAAGGCAAATTTTAGTGCATTGTACTATGACATGGACTGACAGCCAAAAAAGCGGCATAATTTATACTGTTCTGATACATGCGGGCATTCTTAGCATTTTGCTGATGTTTACGCTATCAGCCAACAAAATGCTTCTGAACGATGAAGGGTTACTGGTTGATTTTGGCTATTCCGAAACCGGAAAAGGAGAAGAAGAACCCTCTGCTGCCTATTCCAAAAATGACAACATTTACAAGCCGCCAGTCATGGCCTTCCAGAAGGCAACCACAACGGCTCCGCCAAAACTTAAAGCCTCAGAAATTAAACAGGAAGATCTGTTAACACAGGATCATGAGCCATCTGTCGCCCTCCAGACAAAAAAGATACAGAAGAAGGTAGCTGAAAAAAGGAAACCAGATCCTGCAGTTGAAATTGAAAGAAAAAAGAGGCAGGAGCAAATTGCCCAACAGCAAGTCGAAGAGCAGAAGCTGAAAAAGAAATTGCAGGAAGAACAAATGATCGGAAATATCAATTCCAGGGTAAAGAACGCATTTGGAGGAGGTTTGACTGACAACGGATCTACCTCACAAAGTGAGGGTATTGCAGGCGGATCAGGGAACCAGGGAGATCCCAACGGTCAGCCTGGTGTCAAAAGATACGGACCAGGCGGAGGAACCGGGAATGGCATTTCATTCAACCTTGCCGGCCGGCAGCCACGATCCCTGCCTAAACCAGCCTACCCCGGGAATGAGGGTGGAGTTGTAGTGGTGGAGGTTACTGTTGATAAGCTGGGCAAGGTCTCTGCAGTCAGAGGTGGCATCTTAGGTTCCACCACCAGCGATCCTGACCTGCTCGACGCTGCAACCAAGGCTGCCAAAATAGCAAGGTTCAATGTCGATGACAACGCTCCGGCTTTCCAGAAAGGGACGATCACTTATCATTTTGTGCTTCAATGAACACTGCTGGCTGTTAGTTTAAAGGAAAAGTGAAAAGGGCCGTTCCAATCCCCGTGCCAATCACATAATTCATATCTCCCATCTCCTAACGTATTTCTCCTTACCTGCTCTTTACAAGGATGATGTAAATTAAAAGAAGGTTTTTATCACGCTGATTCATAGCGCTGATATAATGACTATCTTTGCACCCAAATTAGTAAAATGCGAAAAATAAGAAATATTGCAATTATTGCCCACGTCGACCACGGTAAAACTACGCTGGTTGACAAGATGATACTTCACTCAAACATCTTCAGATCCAACCAGAATCCCGGAGAATTAATCCTGGACAGCAATGATCTGGAGAGAGAAAGAGGAATTACCATCCTGGCAAAAAACGTTTCAGTAGTCTACAAGGGAGTTAAAATAAATATCATTGATACACCTGGTCACTCAGATTTTGGGGGCGAGGTTGAGAGGGTGTTAAATATGGCTGATGGTGTTCTGCTGTTGGTTGATGCCTTCGAAGGAACAATGCCGCAAACACGATTTGTACTTCAGAAAGCAATTGAACTCGGATTAAAGCCTATCGTGGTTGTCAACAAGGTTGACAAGCCTAACTGCAGGCCGGATGTTGTTCACGAACAGGTTTTCGAACTGATGTACAGCCTGGATGCAAGTGAGGATCAGCTTGATTTCCCTACCATCTACGGTTCTGCCAAACAGAACTGGATGAGTACAGACTGGAAAACACCTGCTCAAAATATTGAACCACTGTTTGATGCCATCCTGGAACACATACCCGCCCCTCCTGAGAACGAAGGAACCCCGCAAATGCTTATAACCTCCCTGGATTATTCAAAATACATTGGAAGGATTGCCATTGGCCGCATTCACAGGGGTGAACTGAAGGAAGGGATGAATGTTTCGCTTGTTAAAAGGGATGGAACGATTACACGCTCAAAGATCAAGGAACTTCATGTATTTACAGGCCTTGGACGTGAAAAAGTTGCAACAGCACTTAACGGTGATATTTGTGCATTGGTTGGAATAGATGATTTTGAAATCGGAGACACCATCTGTGACTACGAAAATCCGGAAGCCCTGGATCCGATTGACGTTGATGAGCCAACCATGAGTATGTTGTTCACCATCAACAACTCGCCTTTTTATGGCAAAGAAGGAAAATTTGTCACCAGCCGGCATATCCATGAACGCCTCGAGCGCGAATTGGAAAAAAACCTGGCACTTCGTGTGGAGCCTACTGATTCGGCAGACTCATGGAATGTTAACGGCCGGGGGGTATTGCACCTTTCAGTTCTTATCGAGACCATGCGCCGGGAAGGTTATGAATTACAAGTTGGTCAGCCGCAGGTATTGTATAAAGAAATACATGGTGAGAGAAATGAACCGATAGAATTGCTTGACATTGACCTTCCGGCAGAAATGGCAGGCACTGCCATTGACTTTGTCACACGCCGCAAAGGAGAGATGATCAACATGGAACATAAGGGTGACAGAACCCATCTGGAGTTTCACGTACCTTCAAGGGGAATCATCGGGCTAAGAACCAACCTTCTTACTGCAACCCAGGGTGAGGCCGTAATGTCGCATCGCTTTCTTCATTATGATAAGTTCAAAGGGCCCATCGAAACCCGGATCAATGGATCGCTGATTGCCATGGAAACAGGTACTTCGTTTGCCTATTCACTGAATAAACTGCAGGATCGCGGCAGGTATTTCATTGAGCCGCAAGATGAAATCTATGAAGGACAGGTCTGCGGGGAAAATAACCGTGAGGGAGACCTGGTGCTAAACCTCACCAAGCCCAAGAAGCTTACCAACATGCGTGCATCCGGGTCGGATGATAAGGTCCGCCTGACCCCCGCCACTAAGTTCAGCCTTGAGGAGGCCCTGGAATACATCCAAAAGGATGAATATGTTGAAGTCACCCCCAAATCAATTCGTTTAAGGAAGATCATGCTGAACGAAACCGATCGCAAAAGATCTCAAAAAAACAACTGATATTACACTACCTACCCGGTAAATATTAATAAGCAGCCCGGTTTCTGAAAAGGAACCGGGCTGCTTATTTTATATTCAGATTTAGTTGCCATTGCCCTTCATAACCAAATATTCAGCAATAATCAGCAGCGCAAAAATAAATTCCTCTTCAAAAAATACGATTTTGCCACAAACGGCGAAGGTAAATTAAAAAATTTTACTCTTTTATTTATTTGATTTATAGTACATTAAAATATTATTTAAAAATATTTCAATATTTTTAGTACTATGTCTTGCATAGTACCATATTATATATATATATTTGCATCACCTACTTCAGTGTAATGGAAGG
>CAZDLO010000089.1:5836-14866 GCA_964506325.1 uncultured Tangfeifania sp. | reverse complement strand
AAGAAAAGAAACAAATTTAGAACTAAATCGGTCAACGTTATTTAGGCATGGACAAGTTTTCCTGCAGAATACTGGTCGCATCCGGTTTTGATCAACGAAGAGGTTGAAGGTTTTGTAGTAACCTTTGTGGATATCACAGAACGTAAGAAATCGGAAGCCATTACAAAGGCCGCAATTATTGAAGCACAAAATGCCAACATGGCCAAAAGCGAGTTTCTCTCCAGGATGAGTCACGAGCTGCGAACTCCCCTGAATGCAATTCTTGGTTTTGCCCAGCTGATGCAGATGGGCGATTTGAATCCACACCATCAAAAAGGGGTGCAGTATATTTTAAAAAGCGGCAAGCATCTGCTCAAGCTCATCAATGAAGTGCTGGATATTACCAGGATTGAATCCGGTAACTTCTCCATTCTCAGCGAAAATATTCAGTTAAGGGAGTTTGCAGAAGAGATTGTTGGTATGGTGCAGCCGCTTGCCGGTGAAAGGCAGATAAAACTTGAGTATGTTATACTATCTGAAGATCAGTTGTTTGTCTACACCGACCCGGGTAAACTGAAGCAGATATGGATGAACCTGCTCAGCAATGCAATCAAGTACAACAAACCGGGTGGTACCGTTAGGATTGTTACTGAATGCAGCCACGACCTGGTATCCGGTACCGATCATATAAGGACCTCCTTCATCGACACGGGCTATGGCATCACGCCCGAAAATATCAAGAAACTGTTCATCCCCTTCGAACGGGTTGGAGCTGAAAAATACAATGTTGAAGGTACCGGACTCGGGCTTTCGGTGGTCAAAACACTCGTTGATGCTATGGGGTTGAAAATGGGGTTGGAGAGCGTGCCGGACGAAGGCAGTATTTTCTGGATTGAAATGCCCCTCTCCGAGGATCCGTGCCACAATGAGGTATTATTTGCAGGCGCCGGAAGGGAAGGATTGCCGGATATCCGCATCAAGGGGACCATCCTCTACGTGGAAGACAAACTGGCCAATGTTGAGCTCGTCGGGGAGATCATTTTCACCCACCGTCCGGAAATCCGTCTGGTCGAAGCGAATTGCGGCGACAATGCAGTGGAACTCGCCATTGAATTTTCACCGGATATGGTACTTATAGCAATCGATCTGAACGATATAAACGGCATCCAGGCATTCGATAACCTGCAGTCGGATCCGCAGACAAAAAATATCCCTGTGGTGGTTTTGGCCTCAGATGCAGTGGTGCACAGGGCAGAAAAAATGATGGATGCCGGTGCGCAGTCTTACCTGACGAAACCACTTGATATCATTTCCTTCTTAAAAGTTGTGGACCAATGGATTTAGAACATGGTTTCCCTGAATTTTTTAATTTCACAATCCTGACTGCTGTCCGAAAATAACTGTCTCACCGAATCCTGTAATTTGGTATTTTAGTACAAGTTTAAATTTCCGGTGCAGGATTGCAATGTGACAGCGCTTATGCCCGGAATTTTTCCTCCCCGGTTTAAAATTTTGGCAAAACTGACTAAAATTCCATGTTCCAGGCTATGCTTAAAAAAATCTTTCCGTTTTTTTTGCTCATTGCGGCTGCCATATCCTTGCCGGCCCAGAAGCATTACACAGACCTTGTCAACCCTTTTCTGGGTACCGCCACTTTGTGGGACAGTATTGATATCGGGTATAAACCTACGCACCGTACCTGGGGTGCAGAGACCTTTCCTGGCTCATCGCTTCCCAATGCCATGGTGCAGCTCACGCCTGTCACAAAGTTCAGGAGCGGATCGGGTTACCAGTATGAGGATACCGTCATTTATGCTTTTGCCCATACCAGCAAAGGACACTGGAATTTGTGTCATATCCCGGTAATGCCGGTTTCAGGTACTGTTTCTCCCGGCAACTACAGTTCAGCCTACAGCCACAAAAATGAGTCGGCTCATCCGGGATACTACCAGGTTTATCTTGAGAGGTATTCTGTCAATGCAGAACTGACTTCAACCCTGAGATGTGCTTATCACAGATATACTTACAAAAATGGACTGACCAAAAAGCTTGTTGCGGACCTTTCGGTTTCCAATGAGCGAGTCAGAAGCTGGGCCATCGGACAGGAGGGGGAACATGTTTTCAGCGGATTCCAGCAAACCGGCGAGAAGATTTATTTTTATGCTGTAGCCAATCAACGGATTACAAAAATTGATTCTGTTGCAATGGAAAAGAAAACCGTGTCGGTGGTAAGTTTTGCTGATGATCCCAAACCACTGGAACTGCAGATCGGTTTTTCATTTGTCAGCATAAAAAATGCCAGGGAAAATCTGGAGAAGGAAATGTTGGGAAAAAGCTTCTCCCGGGTGAGAAAGGAAGCCAACGATACATGGGAGGCATTGTTGTCGAAAATCAAGGTTTCCGGAGGTACTGAACGGCAAACAGGACTGTTTTATTCAACACTGTACCGTTCATTCTTGTGGCCTGCCTTGCGCAGTGATGTGAACGGCGATTTTACCGACGTGAAAGGCAACACAGTCAACAAGGGTTTCAGCTACTATACCGAGCCATCGCTATGGGACGACTACCGCAACAAACTTGTGTTGCTGGGGATGCTTTCTCCCGCGGTAACAGCGGATGTGATCAGTTCCCTGATCGACAAGGGAGAAAAGACCGGGTTCATGCCTACCTTTTTCCACGGCGACCATGCAGCCCCTTTCATTGCCGGTACTTACCTGCGCGGAATAAGAGGTTTTGATGTTAAAAGCGCCTATAACCTGCTCTTGCGAAATGCAACACTCGAAAACAAAAGCAGGCCGTATATCCTTGATTATATCAAAAACGGATATATCTATGAGCAGGATATCGTGAATCCGAAAATAGAAACCAAGGCCACTGCCGGTGTAACCAAAACGCTTGAATATGCCTATGACGACTATGCTGTGGCACTCCTGGCCAGGGAATTGGGCGACACCGCAAACTTCAGGATGCTGATGAAAAGGACCGGCAACTATAAGAATTTGTTCGATCCCTCGACAGGTTTGATGAGGGGCCGGCTGGCTAACGGAGAGTGGATCAGGAATTTTGATCCGGAGTTTCCCTACTACGAATACATGTACCGTGAAGCCAATGCATGGCAGTCCTCCTTTTTTGCGCCCCACGACCCGCAGGGACTGATCGGTCTTTACAAAAGCAGGGATGAATTTGAGAAAAAGCTGGATGATCTTTTTTCAATACCCTGGAAGGGGGTGGAGGCCTACAACTTCTCCGGTTTCATCGGGCAGTATTGTCATGGCAACCAGCCCGACCACAGTTTTCCATACATGTACTACTTTGTCGGCAAACAGGAGAAATCGCAGGTCGTATTGGATAGTATCATGAATCATTTCTACGACCTGGGCAAAGAAAAGCTGGCGTATGCCGGAATGGATGATGCCGGTGAGATGTCCTCCTGGTACGTGTTTAATGCCATGGGAATATACCCGTTCTCTCCTGCAGATGAGGATTACATCATTTCTGTGCCACTTTTCAAAAAGGTGGAATGCAAGGTGGGGGAGAAGCAATTTACCATCCTCCGGAAGAACAGGGGCAGGAAAATTGCAGGCCTCAGCTACGACAACAGGAAAATAGATGGTTTCTTTATCCCGCACCATGAGCTTGCCAGGGGGAAAACCCTGGTTGTAACCAGCGGGGAATAAGCGGCAGGTCGTTGGCTTATGGCATCTTTCGATATGTAGTTGATTTCTAATCATTTAATTGAATGATATTTTTCTGGTGATCCTCCAATAGCTACTTGTTTATTGCCCAAATTTCGCCAGGTTTCGCTTTCATTTTTTAACCCGATAATTGCGCCGGTATGGGAAGAATACAATTGACACTCTTAGTCCTGCTTGCCACAACCTTGATGGGTGTGGCACAGAAGTCATCACACTATCAGCTCCCTGTTATGCCTCTTAAAGAGACTCAGTACCAGGGTTTTATAGCTGATCCGGATCAGTTCGGGGAGGTGAAGATGGATTTTCCGATCGCTGAAGGTAAATTTGAACCAACCTGGGAATCCATTGACAGGAATTATGGGGAGGAGCCCGAATGGTGGCGCAATTCCAAATTTGGTATTTTCATTCACTGGGGTCCCCAGGCATCAGGCATGAGCGGGGATTGGTATGCCAGGAATATCTACCGTGAAGAAACAGAGGGGTACAGAAACCACCTGGTTAACTTCGGCCATCCCTCCGAAGTCGGTTACAAGGATGTGCTGAACGAGTGGAATCCGGCCGGATGGGATCCTGAAAAACTGGTGAACGCCTATTATGACGCGGGATTCCGGTATGCATTGATTGTTGGGGTGCACCACGATAATTATGACCTGTGGGACTCCAGGTACCAGCCCTGGAATTCGGTCAATGTCGGACCCAAAAAGGATTTCCTTGCCGCCTGGAAGAAAGAGCTGCAAAGGAAGGGGATGAGATTTGGCGTCTCTTTTCACCATGAATACACCTGGTGGTGGTGGCAGAGGGCGTTCACTTCCGACAAAACCGGACCAAGGGCCGGTATTCCGTACGATGCTGCAATCCTTACCCTGGCCGACGGAAAGGGCAAATGGTGGGAAGGCCTCGATCCTGCCAGGTTATACGGGAAACCCATGTCGTATGAAAACCTGTCACAGGATGGCAACCCTTACGTCCTGGAAGATATCGCTTTTGGCAGGAAAGGGATCTTCGGGAATGACACGGAGTATGCGCAGTGGTATGCTACCCAATGGGCCATGAGGATGGAAGATGTGATCGATAATTATGATCCTGATTTCATCTATACGGACGGCAACGGTCCCTACCCGTTTTCCGGTGTGAAGAGCGCCTCCGGTTACAAATGTGATGCGGCGGCCCGGGTAATTGCCCATTATTTCAACAAGGCGGCGGCTATGCACAATGGCAAAGTGGATAAACTTGCGGTTGTCAAATTCAGCAAGGCCTGCAAGGGTGTGGGAACAACTTTTGAAGGTTCTTTCCCCAGGGGGATAAAGACCGATCAGACCTGGATGGCCGACCGTGCCGTTGGCGATTGGTTCTACAGGCCTGGTTTCGTGTACGATGCCGGCGCCGTCATCCATACTTTGCTGGAGGATGTCTCACGCGACGGCAATCTTACCCTGTGCGTCAGCCTTACTCCACAGGGAGGAATGGACGACGGTAGTGCTCTGATGCTGAAGGAAATAGGCGCATGGATGAAGATCAACGGGGAGGGTATTTATGGAAGCAGAGCCTGGAAAACCTGGGGGGAAGGGGATTTGGTAAAGGATCCGAAAAAACCCGGAGCGCCTGAAAAACTCAGGGGTATGCCCGGAGGAAAGCTTGACCGCATTCACGCAGATTTTTCCTTTACAACCCGTGATTTCAGGTTTACGGAAGGCAAAGACGGGACAGTCTACGCCTGGTGCCTGGCTGTACCAAATCCGGGTGCGACCATCCGGATAAAAAGCCTGGGGAAAAATACCGGATGGCTGAAAAGCAGGATTGTAAAGGTGACGATTCCCGGATGCGATGCAGTCATCGGATGGAAACAGGAGGATGATTCCCTGGTGGTTGAGGTTCCCAAAAAGCTGGACCTGTCTCATGTGGCCTGCTTTCGCGTAGCGGTAGAATAGAATTGTTTATCCTGTTACCTGGTCAGGCTTTTTGCCAATTTCCGGTGTTATCTGATACGTCGCTTTCCGCTTTCAGTATGAATAGTTTTTTTTAGATTTGTTACTCACTCTGAATACTACGGTTCACCATGAAAATATTACAAGGAATAGTGTTGTTTTTATTACCTGTTTTTCAACTGGCTGCATCTCCTTCAAAGACACTCTTCCTGGAGGCTGAAAGTTTTCACAACAAGGGTGGATGGGTGGTTGATCCGCAATTCGTGTTCCAGATGGGATCTCCTTACCTGTTGGCTCACGGAATGGGAAAACCTGTCGCCAATGCAAGTACTTCTGCCGTCTTTCCTGCTGCAGGAGACTATCACACCTGGGTGCGCACCAGGAACTGGGTACCTGGTAATTGGGAGGCACCGGGTCGGTTTAAGCTTGCCGTCGATGGAAAAACTATGGAAACGGTGCTGGGGACTGAGGAAGGATGGAACTGGCAGTATGCAGGTGTGGTGGCAGTAGACAAAAAGGAAACGACCGTTGAATTGCTCGACCTGACAGGTTTTGACGGGCGTTGTGATGCCATATATTTCAGTACCTCTAAAACTGATCCACCCTCAGATCCGGTAATACTGGAGGAATGGCGCAGGAAAATGGCCGGTGAACCCTCCAGGCCCTCCAAAACATTCAAATATGACCTGGTCATTGTGGGCGGAGGCATCGCCGGTTGTGCGGCAGCTATTGCCGCCGCTGAACAGGGATTGAATGTTGCCCTTGTGCATGACCGCCCGGTTTTGGGCGGGAATACCAGCGCAGAAATTCGGGTGCATACCGAGGGGATTACCGGGTATTCAGACCGCATCCTAACCATGCTCAATACAACAGGCCACTGGCCCAACGGCTCTCCCGAGGCTTACAAGGATGACAGGAAACGTCATTCCAATATTGAAAAGTATAAAAACATTACCCTTTACCTGGATTTCAAGGCTTTCCGTGTCGGTTGTTCCGGAAACAGGGTCAAATGGGTGGATGCCCGTCATACCTCCACGGGCGATACAAAAAGGTTTACAGCACCCGTTTTTGCCGACTGTACCGGGGATGGCTGGATTGGCTACTGGTCGAAAGCCGAATACATGTATGGCCGCGAAGATTCAGCCAGGTTTGGTGAAAGCTGGTCGAAGTACGGTGCATTGTGGAGCAGCGACAAGGCCGATAACAGGGTGATGGGTTCTTCGCTGCTTTGGCGGTCCGCGAATGCCAGGGAACCTGTTTCCTTTCCCGAAGTGCCTTGGGCGATGGATGTTGCCAAAGGTTATGCTGCCATCAAGGGCGAATGGCAGTGGGAATATACCAGCAATGATCTCAGCCAGATTGAGGATGCCGAATACATCAGGGATCACCTGCTTAGGGCGATATACGGTTCTTTTTCCAATGCCAGGAAGGATCCCGCCAATGCCTCCCTTGAACTTGAATGGGTGGGTTACACCAGTGGCAAGCGCGAATCAAGGCGTTTGCTGGGAGACTATATCTACACCTTCAATGACGAGAAATACATGCGCGAATTTCCCGATGCGGTAGTTGTGGAAAAAAGATCGGTCGATGTCCATTTTTCCTTGGCGGAGCAAGATCCCGGCAAGCCGGATTTCCTTTCTGAAGCCATGTATTACAAGGTCGATCATTATTACATCCCGTACCGTTCGCTCTATTCCAGGAACATAAGCAACCTGTTCATGGCAGGTCGCTGTTTCAGCTGTTCCCACATTGGCCTGGGCGGTCCAAGGGTGATGAATACCACCGGCCAGATGGGTGTGGCAGTGGGATATGCTGCCTCCCTTTGCAAAAAATACAACCAGACACCACGGGGCATTTACAACCATCATCTCGGTGAGTTGTTAAAGCTGGTGCACGGAAATTAGTAACTTCACAATCAATATCTATAAATCCAATTCAATTTAACCGGAATGAAACTACAACTTACACGATTTTTTGCCGTCCTGCTGCTATTGGCAACCACTGCAGGCACTCTTTTTGCGGATATTAAATTGCCTGCCATTTTCTGCGACAACATGGTCATGCAGCAGCAAACCGAGGCTGCTATTTGGGGCAAGGCCTCCAAAAATGCCACAGTCAGCGTTTCCACTTCATGGAACCACAAGAGTTACAGTACCAGGGCCGCCAGCGACGGAAGCTGGAAGCTGAAAGTAGCGACTCCGGTGGCCGGAGGACCTTACGAGGTGACTGTCAGCGACGGGAAAAGCCTGAAACTGAAAAATGTGCTGATAGGGGAGGTGTGGGTCTGTTCAGGGCAGTCCAATATGGAGATGGCTATGAAAGGCTATAAAAACCAGCCGATTACAAGATCCGCTGAAGCAATTGCCTTATCTTCAAACCCGGTGATTCGCCTGTTTACGGTCAAAAAAGCCTCCAGCCTTGAGCCCCAGGACGATTTTTCCGGAAGCTGGAGCCTCTGTGAGCCGGAAAATGTAGTTGATTTCAGCGCGACAGCCTATTACTTCGGACTAATGCTCCACAAGGCGCTGCATGTACCTGTGGGATTGATCAATACCAGCTGGGGAGGAACTCGGATCGAACCCTGGATCAGCGAAAGCGGCTGCAAGAATTTCGACTGGGTGAAACTGCCCGACAAAAAGCCGGTCGAAAAACTCTCTCCCCAGACACCCACCGTTCTGTTCAATGCCATGATCAACCCGCTTGTTGGTTATGGTATGCGCGGCGCCATCTGGTACCAGGGTGAATCCAACCGGAACGAGGCTGCTGAATACCGCAAATTAATGCCGGGACTTATCGAAAACTGGCGTTCCGTATGGGGTATAGGCGATTTTTCCTTCTATTTTATGCAAATCGCACCGTTCGACTATGGTCCGGGCGGACTTAGTTCCGCTTACCTTCGGGAAGCACAATTGAAGGCATCCTCTGCCATAAAAAATATTGGAATGGCAAGCATCATGGACATTGGTGAAAAAGATTGTATTCATCCTGCAAACAAGGAGATCGGTTCGAAAAGACTTGCTTTGCTCGCTCTGGAGCAGACTTACGGCATCAAAGGAGTCAACGGGCACAGCCCGGTTTTCAAGGAGATGAAGGTAACCGGCGGAACTGTCCAGCTTACTTTCGACAACGCATCCAATGGCCTGACCTCGTACGGCAAAGAGCTTACCTGTTTTGAAGTGGCAGGTGCAGGAAAAAGGTTCTATCCGGCTAAAGCCTTCATCAATGGCGCAGGGGTTGCATTGATGTCTCCTTATGTTCCTGAACCGGTTGCCGTCCGTTATGCCTTCCAGGATTTTGTCCTTGGTGATCTGTTCGGAACCGACGGATTGCCGGTTTCCTCCTTCCGGACCGATGAGTGGGAGCCTGTTAAATAATCGTTAATTATTTTTTCGACCCGAAACCCTCAGGGTTGTAGCAACCCTGAGGGTTTC
>CAZDLO010000089.1:0-5736 GCA_964506325.1 uncultured Tangfeifania sp. | reverse complement strand
GTTAATTATTTTTTCGACCCGAAACCCTCAGGGTTGTAGCAACCCTGAGGGTTTCGGGTCAAGGCAGCCTCGATGGGTCGATCAACTGTGGCCCCCAGGTTCTGAACCGGTTGCCGTCCGTTATGCCTTCCAGGATTTTGTCCTTGGTGATCTGTTCGGAACCGACGGATTGCCGGTTTCCTCCTTCCGGACCGATGAGTGGGAGCCTGTTAAATAATCGTTAATTATTTTTTCGACCCGAAACCCTCAGGGTTGTAGCAACCCTGAGGGTTTCAGCTCAGGGCAGCTTCGATGGGTCAATCAACTGTGGCAGCCATATCCTGAAGCGGGATTGCTCATCGTTTGTATTTCCGGCCGATGCATAATCGCACAAGGTCAGCGAAACCGGCTGACTGCCTTCCTCCCTGTAGGATTCAGGTTTGAAACCGGCTTTGAAGAGCATCCAGATTCCCGGCAGGATTTCCCCTGAAGCCTCCAGGTTAAGGTAGCCGTTTTTGTCGGCCATAGGGGTAACAATGGCTTCAATGGATGGTCCTCCCAGCCGGGCATCCCTTGCGAGAACAATGGGGCCGCGGACAATCGCTATGTTTTCAGGAAGTTTCCCAAGCCTGACCACTCTTCCGCGCATATCCAGCTCCAGGGCTATTTCGTCGTCTTTGTTCCATTTTCGCTGAATTTCAGCATACAGTCCGGGTGTTACCTCCCGGCTTCCTTCCTCATTAACCTTGAGGGTTGTTGCTTTGCTCCATCCCGGGATCCTGATGCGGAGGGTCATGTTTTCCGGCTTATTCACCATCACCTTCAGGACGATCTTTCCGGTTACAGGGTAATTCGTCGATTGTCGAATCTCCATCTTCTGCCCGGAGGGTGTCAGTATTGAATAAGTACCTTCCGCAAAAAAGTTGATCTGCACCCCGTTTTTTTCCTGCATAACGGCCGAGAGCGGGAATGTAAAGAGTCCGCGCGGGCCGCTGGCAACACAACAGTTAAGACCCATGCCGCACTGTTCCGAGCCTTCCATACGCTGACCGGATAGCGGGGTATATTTGGCCCAGTCCGATCCGTCGGGTTTCATGGCGCCCAGCAAGGCATTGTACCAGGCTTGCTCAATGGCATCGGCATACCTGGTTTCCCCGGTAAGACGCAGCAGTTGCTGGTTTAGTTTGATCCAGGTGGCGGTTACACAGGTTTCCTGGTAGTGGTGGATGGGGAGTGTTTGCAGCTCTTTGCCACCAAACCAGGCCTCCATGGCCGACCCTGATCCGGCAATGTTGATCTCTTTATCATGAATGTTTTCCCAGGTCTTTTCCACGGCTTCCAGGTATGCTGGTTTGCCGGTCAGGCGATACAGTTCCAGCAGCCCTTCATAGCACGACATCATTTCATAGGCTTTTCCTCCCTGTTCCGGTCCAAACCAGCTTTTGGGCCTGGGAAAACGTTTGGCCACATCAATGCCTGACCTGGATATGAGTTGAGGCCCTTCCGGGGTTTCCCACTGGCGTACAATCTCCTCTGCAAAACCGAGGTACCGTTTGTCCCCAGTCCTGGTATAAAGCAGGCATATTGGTTCCAGTACAGAAGATGCTGCCATCCCTTTGTGGTTTCCTTTTGTGACGATCATGAAAGAATTATCGGCCAGCTCTTTCATCAGGTGATCAGCCAGCTTTTGTGCTGCCAGCAGGGCATTTTTCTCGTTGGTCAGGTCGTAATAGGATAGAAGTCCAAGCATGCAGTATTTGCGCCCCCAGATATCCCAGCTTTTCAGATGACTGTCATCTGCATAATTTCCAATGTATCCGTCACTCGTCTGGGTGGCGATTAAGCCTGAGACGGCCTTGTCCAGGATTATTTTTAGTTGAGGTTCAGGACGGTACCGGTACGCCAGAATGGCAGATGTAATCCATTTGCCCCAGAACTCGCTCTGCCAGCAACTAGTTTCTGTACGGTTCCGGAAAGGGCTTATCAGCCGGTCAATATCCTGTGTAAGGATACGGTTCCGGAAAGAAGCATCCAGCTTCTCCCCGACATAACCTTGTATCATGGCAGCATCTGCCGCCTGCAGCCTGTCTTCAATGACTGGCTTTACATTGGGTTGTTGCTTTTTTGTTTTTTCCGCCATGGATGAACCGGCGAATAGTCCAAGGAGCAAGACGATAAATAATTTTTTCATGCGTTTATAAATAATTTTGATAATCAGTACTTCTTTTCCCTTTTTTTTCCATCCCCAAATCTCCTGAAGGGGACTTTAGGAAGGCTGCTTTTGTTCACTGATCCTCTTCCCGGCGAATATCCTGCTTTTTTATTCTCCGGACCTATGTTCTCCACCATCCTTTTTTTTCACCTATGCTCACGATTGCACGAATGTGAAAGCCCCTTCAGGGGTTTGGGGTGGAAGGATTTTACCAGTTAAACGTGACGTGTTTTTAATTTCATTTACAAAATCTATATTTCTTGTACCCTTTTTTTTGTCATCCCCAAATCCCCTGAAGGGGACTTCCGGAAGGCTGCTGTTGTTCACTGATCCTCTTCCCGGCGAATATCCTGCTTTTTTTTTCTTTGGACCGATGTTTTCCGCCATCCTGCTCTTTCACCTATGCTCACAATTGCACGAATGTGAAAGCCCCTTCAGGGGTTTGGGGCGGAAAAGATTTAGTGTGAAAAAATTTTGCCATTTTAGAGAGATTTCATACGTTTAAAATTGGTTTCTTATCTGTCGCCTGGAAAAGAAGTTCAGCGCAGCTAATATCCGGATAATCCTTTTCGGTCGGTTTGAAAATTGTCTTATGGGTATTTCATACGTTGCTTCTTTGTGTTCGCTTTTTCCTGCAATTTATTCAATTTTCAGTTTAGAACCTTGGTTTTTCATGGTATATTTAGTTCGCAAAAATCGCCGCAAGGTGTTCGAAAGCAGCAGACCAATAAACTCACAATTGTCTGATGAAACCCTCACCAACCATAGGTGACAAAATAGTAAGTAAGCATTATTGAGGGTTCCCACGATGGGTCGGGGTAATCAATATTTACGTTCTGATATTGAAAATATTAATACTATTATTTACGTATGAAATTAAATACAATTGTTATTACTCTTTTGATGGTATCAGGCATGTCAGGTTCTGCATCTGCATCCGGTGAAACCGGAAACCTGAAACTATGGTACACTAAACCTGCGCAGAAATGGACCGAGGCCCTGCCCATCGGCAACGGAAGGCTGGGGGCCATGGTATTTGGCGGTGTGGCAGACGACAGGATCCAGTTCAATGAAGAAACTCTGTGGACAGGTGCTCCCAATGACTATTCACACAAGGGTGCTTCCAAATACCTGGGACAGATCAGGCAGTTGCTGGCGGAGGGTAAACAGGCAGAGGCAGAAAAGCTGGCGATGAACGAATTTATGGGAATTCCAGTAAGGCAAATGGCCTACCAGGCTTTTGGCGGACTCAACCTTCATTTCAAGGGACACGCAGATGTTTCGGATTACCGGCGCGAACTAAATCTCGAAAATGCAATCTGCAAGGTGACCTATCAATCGGCCGGAGTTAAATATGCCCGTGAATATTTCTCTTCCAACCCCGATCAGGTGATGGCCATCAGGGTAACGGCAGATAAGCCTGACGCGTTGAATTTTACACTGGACATGGATGCCCTGCATGAAGCCACTACCGTGGAATCTTCGGCGAAAGGAATCACCCTGAAGGTGAGGGTAAAAGATGGTGCATTGCGCGGAGTGGCCTCCATCCGGGTGATCTCAGACGGCAAAATTTCCTCCACGGCAAGCCAGCTTTCAGTTTCAGGTGCAGGAACAGCTACAATATTCTTGGCCGCTGCAACCAACTACTTGAATTACAGGGATATTGGAGGTAATCCTGAAGAAAAGACCACCAATACTCTACGAAAGGCAACGGTGAAATCTTTTGACGAGATCAGGAAAACTCACGTGGCTGATTACCAAAAATTGTTCAGCAGGTTTGATGTCCGCTTCGGGGAAAGCCGGCAATCCAAACTTCCTACCAATGAACGCATTGCGGCCTTTTCACTAAATGCGGATGACCCTCAGTTGCTGGCATTGTATATCCAGTACGGTCGGTATTTGCTTATTTCCAGCAGCCGGCCTGGAACGCAGCCAGCCAATCTCCAGGGAATCTGGAACGATCTGCTGGCTCCACCGTGGGACAGCAAATGGACCGTCAATATCAATACAGAGATGAATTACTGGTCCTCCGAAATAACCAACCTGGCCGAGTGTCAGGAGCCTCTGTACCAAATGATCGGGGAATGTTCAGAAACCGGTGCCATCGTAGCCCGGGAACATTACAACGCCTCCGGTTGGGTATTGCATCACAACACAGATATCTGGAGGGGTACCGCCCCTATAAACCACTCCAACCACGGGATATGGGTGAGTGGAGGTGCATGGCTGTGTACGCATCTGTGGGAGCACTACAGGTTTTCGCAAGACAAGGATTTCCTTGCCAGGAAAGCTTATCCCCTGATGAAAGGTGCCGCTGAATTTTTTACACAATTTCTGGTAAATGACCCTAAAACAGGATTTCTGGTGAGCACACCATCCAACTCCCCCGAGAATGGCGGACTTGTTGCCGGTCCGGCGATGGATCACCAGATCATCCGCGCATTGTTCAGCGCATGTATGGAAGCCTCTGAAATATTGGGCGTTGACCAGCCGTTTGCCCAAAAGCTGAAGGATATGCTGCCCCGCATTGCTCCCAATAAAATCGGAAAACATGGTCAGTTGCAGGAATGGATGGAAGACATCGATGATCCGAACGACCACCACCGCCACGTGTCACATTTGTGGGGGGTCTATCCCGGCAGCGAAATCAACTGGCAGGATACGCCCGACCTGATGAAAGCCGCACGGCAGTCGCTGATCTTCCGGGGCGACGATGGCACAGGCTGGAGCCTGGCATGGAAAATCAATTTCTGGGCACGGTTCCTCGACGGCGACCATGCCTACAACATGGTGAAATTGCTCTTCAGGCCCGTCCAGATCGACAACATCGTGTACACCGGGGGAGGGGGCTCCTATGCCAACTTGTTTGATGCCCATCCGCCTTTCCAGATCGATGGAAATTTCGGCGCTCCGGCCGGAATGATTGAAATGCTGGTGCAAAGTCAGCTAAACGAAATTTCCATTCTACCGGCTTTGCCCCGTGCATTGCCTTCCGGCGAAATCTTGGGCGTTTGCGCAAGGGGCGGATTCGAACTCTCTTTCAGCTGGAAAAGCGGCAAACTGGAAAAATTGAAGGTTGTCTCGAAGGCTGGCCGGACTTGCCGTCTGCGTTACGGCGGCAAAACTTTGGAATTAGATACGCAGAAAGGCAAATCCTATTACCTGGATGGAAAGCTGGGCCTTGTCAATAATTAGATTTGGGTTCTTTTAATCCTATTTATTCGACCCCAGCGATGGTACGGATTCAATTAGACTCCGGCGGCATCCGGGGTATGTCTCAAAAGTAACAATACTAAATCGCAGAGCCCGCTAAGCAATATCGAAAAGGTCGCAAAGTTATTAAAAAACAATATTTTAACTCTGTGATCTTCGCGCATTCTTTGCGGCCTTTGCGGTTAAATTGAACTTTTGAGACACCCTCCATTGTCTGCCATTCTAAACTCCTTTTTCTTTCCAAAGGAGGGAGAGTTGTGCGCAGATGATAATTTCTTCTCCAATCTGAAGTCTCCCCTTTGGAAGCGGAATAGCTGGCGCGGATTTGTAAT
>CAZDLO010000088.1:0-15108 GCA_964506325.1 uncultured Tangfeifania sp. | reverse complement strand
CTTATGTGCAAGCCTTACCAGGTCTGCCGGAATTACCCTGACCATTACCCCGGCACCGCTTCCACCTGTAAGCGACGGAGATATTATTCAGTGCGTTGATCCTGTATCACCTATGGTATATACACCATCAGCTACGGCTCCAGCGGGTTCTGTGGTCGTCTGGTATGCCGCTCCTGTTGGAGGTGCACCAATTGTACCATCCTTAAGCAGTGCTGCCATAGATAAAAAAACCTTCTATGCAGAATCTTTTGATGGTACATGCCGCAGTCTTACCAGGACACCGGTGAGCATCGAAATTGTTCTGGAACCTAATCCTCCTGTGGATACGACCAGTCCGAATACAATCTGCGAGACGAGTCCAATTACCTCCCTGACTGCTACCGCTTCGGTTCCGTTTGGGTTTAAGGTCAACTGGTATGATTCTGCAGGCAACCTTGTTGCCACTCCAATTCTTTCCGCGGTAGGTACAAAGGACTATTTCGCTGAGGCTGAAAATGTAACCTCAGGGTGTAAAAGCAGTACCAGGACCCAGGTGACCCTTACAATCAATCCTGCACCAAATCCGCCAACAACAGTTGATCCACTTCCCAAATGCGATGATGGTACTTCGCTTACGGCTTCTGCCACCGTACCAACAGGTATGTCGGTTGTCTGGTATGCAACGGCTTCTGGTGGTACACAGGTTGTTCCGGATCCGCCTGTTCTGGCCGGTCCCGGTAAGGTTACATATTATGCTGAAGCTGTAAATCCTGTTACCGGGTGCAATAGTCTTTTGAGGACCCCTCAGACCCTGGAGATTAAAGCTTTACCTGCTGATCCGATTCGTGTTGGAGACGAATTTGTAACGGTTTGTGCCACAAACCCTGTTCAGACTCTTAGGGCATCGGCTTCTTCTCCGGACGGTACACCGATTAAGTGGTATATCACACCTGCTGGTGGAGTTGCCATAGCTGATCCAAAATTAAATACGGTCGGTTCTGTTGATTATTATGCTGAAGCTGACAACGGTTCCTGTAAAAGTCTAAACAGGATTCATGTTAAGCTTACCATCAGTCCTGTCCCACTTCCTCCGACCTATATCGGCGACTTGACTTTGTGTCAGAACGATCCGGCAATTCCGGTTGATTTGTCTACACGGGTTAATTCGGGCGGATTGAATGTCCAATGGTTTAATGAATCAACCGGAGGTGAGCCCCTCGATCATATTCCAAGTATCAGTAATGATGGTGTTTCTATTTATTATGCAGGAACATTGGATGGTGTTACAGGATGTCAGAGCCTGACCAGGACCAAGGTTACGGTTACTATTAAACCACAGCCAGCCGACCCTGTTTGGATTAGTGACAAGACAGAATGCGTGGAGAATCCGGCACAGGTTCTGCGGGCTGCGGTAGACGTCCCGGCGGACGGCGCAATCATCACATGGTATGATGCCGCCACAGCAGGTAATCTTGTTGCTTCACCAATATTAAATCATGTTGGTACAATTTCATATTGGGCACAGGCCAATCTGGGCACATGTGCCAGTGCAAACCGTACTATGGTTACACTTACCATTGAGGATGTACCTGTTCCCCCCGTATTAAGCGGAGCATCCAACGAACTTCTGTCTTGTGAAACACTTGCCGGTATTGATGCCAATGACGCCATCATTGTTGCTCCAATGACAACGATTAAATGGTTTGATAAAGCCGTTAACGGGGTTGAGGTTTCTCCTGTTCAAATTGTACCGGGTGTTAGAATGGTTTATGCAGAAGCAATTTATTCAGCAACCGGATGCTCTAGCCTGTCCAGAACAGCCGTCAAGTTGACAATTCTGAAGGCTCCTGCTGCTCCTGTAAGCACCGGTGATATCCTCGAATGTGCTGAAACTCCTTTATTACAGGTACTTGACGCCAATAAGAGTATTACTCCGGTTGCAGGCACTTCAGTGGTCTGGTACAATCAGGCATCTGGAGGTACGGTGGTGGTCAATCCGACTTTGAATATCACCAATTCAACTGTTACTTATTATGCGCAAAGCATTGACAATGTTACCAGTTGCACCAGTTTAACCAGGACAGCAGTTAAACTTTCGTTAAGCTCAATTACTGCAAGTGCAGCTTCTAACAGCCCGATTTCACTGGGTCAGACGCTTCAATTAAAAGGCGGACCTGATGTTCCTGGCAATACTTTTGTTTGGACAGGTCCCAACGGGTTCAACTTCTCCACGATGGACGTTACGGTGCCAAATGCCACAGAGGCTGCCGCGGGGAGGTACAAGTTGACAGTTACCTCTGCCTTGGGTTGTTCTGCCACTGATTCTGTCGATGTAGTAATGGATATTGCCAGGGCTGAGGCCCAGCTTCCGGTCTGTATTGGTTCAACATTATACCTTTCAGGTTATCCTGATAACATGCAGTCTTATGCATGGTCAGGACCTAACGGATATACGTCAACCGATCAGAATCCGTCTATCAACAATGTAAGTATTGCCAACAGCGGTGTTTATACGCTTATTGTAACGAACGCCAACAATGCAACCTCTTCAGATACAGTAAGTGTCTCCTTCAAGCCCTTACCTATCCCAATTGCCGAGGCAGTTACCGTTTGCCCTGCAGGGACCATGCAGCTTAAGGCCGGACCTAACGGGATGACCTCCTATACCTGGTCAGACCAAAACGGATCAACCTGGAATCAGCAGAATCCTCCTGTCATGCCATTCCCGAATCCACCACAGACATTCAAATTGACCGTGGTCGACTGGAATGGATGTGAAGCCTCAAAAACAATTACCCCGGTTCCATTCCAGCCCAGGGCGACTTCCAACAGTCCGGTTTGTGGTGGTGATACCCTTCGCTTACGGGGAGAACCCAATGGAATGGCCAGTTACAAGTGGACCGGTCCAAATGGTTTTGTCTCGAATTTGCAAAGTCCGAGCCTGAACAACGTTAACCCGGCAACTGCGACTGGAGATTATACTTTAACTGTCGTTGATAAGGCAGGTTGTACCTTCTCCACAAAAGTGACTGTTTCGTTTTATCCTGCGGTGCCGATTCCGACCATTGTACCAAATATTAATCCTGTCTGCGAGGGAGGAACATTAATTCTGAAGGGCGGCCCATCAGGCATGAGCAAATATGAATGGACAGGACCCGATGGTTTTGAGTCATCTGACCAGAATCCTCAGATAACCAATATGACTGGCGTCAATGCAGGGAAATATACGTTAAGGATTACCAATGTCAATGGTTGCAGAAATGTCTTCCAGACCGATATAGCTGTCACGACAGTTACTTTCAACGGTACTTATGGTCCTTTCTGCATCAGTGATGCTCCAATGCCATTGTCGGTTACTCCCAATGGTGGAACATTTACAGGCCCGGGAATGAAAGGGAATGTTTTCGATCCTAAATTGGCCGGTGTAGGCACTCATCCGATACAGTATACACTTCCTGGTGGTGGTTGCACCGTGACCAAGTTTATTGAAGTTGTCACTGCACCAAAGCTTGTAATAACAAATCCTGTTCTGAAATCCTGTACCGGAACAACAGCAGATTTAACATTGCCTGCTGTGACCAAAGGGTCTACTCCCGGACTATTTTTAAGTTACTGGACAGATATAAATGCAACTTCAGCACTTTCTTCACCGAAGAGTGTTTCTGCCGGTCTCTATTATATTAAGGGAACTACATCCGGAGGCAAGTGTTCTGATATCAAACCTGTCATGGTTACGCAGCCTGATTCTTTGCGGGCCAATGTGATAATGTCATCAGAATTGAATTGCAAGGGTGATTCAACCGGTGCTTTAACGGTGAATATAACCCTGGGTACAGCTCCATATACCTACCAGTGGAGTACAGTTCCAGTTCAGACAACCCCAACAATTTCCAATTTGCCTTCAGGGACCTATACCGTCCTGATAACGGATGCTAAAATGTGTGCTGCTGCATTTACAGGAGAAGTTCTTGAACCTGCACCACTTAATTTGGGGTTTGCTATAAAATCCATTCAATGTATGAGTGATATCAATGGAACTGCCAGGGTGGATACCATCAACGGAATTACCGATCCTGCAGTGCTTAACAGCTATAAATATGAGTGGGATACTACACCTGTCCAGACGACGCGTGAAGCCACCAGACTGTCTGCATGGTGGCAGAGAGTTACGCTGACCAGTCCGAAGGGCTGCATTGAAAAAGACAGTGTGTTTATAGATGTACTCGATGCTACACCTCCTGTAATCGATTGTCCAAAGGATGTGGATATGACAGTTTCCTATATAAAATCACCTGACGGATCACCCAATAAATATACTGTTAAACTTGGACAGCCCCTTGTGTCGGATAACTGTGCCATTGATACGCTTTATAATGATGCACCGGCAAAATTCCGAAAAGGATTAACTTATGTTGTCTGGACAGCGACTGATCAGGTTGGATTGGTTGATACCTGTACCCAGAGAGTATACATTAAGGAACTTCCAACTGCACCACAATTGATTACTCCTAACGGGGATGGTTTAAATGATACCTTCGTAATTGCTGGATTGAATGATTCTGACTACAAGGACTCCCATATATCCATCTTTACCCGGTCCGGTCAATTGGTCTTTCAAAATAATAATTATGAGTTACTTGAAAATGCATGGGATGGAAGATACCAGGAATCAACTTTCGCTAAAAATAACATCGTCGCTCCGGGAATATATTTTTACATTCTCAATTTGGGTGGCCCTGGCGGACAAATGATGAAAGGGTACGTCTATGTGTATTATTAATTTTGTAAAATTACCCTCTTAAATATATCAAACTTTGAAGTTCAAAAATATTCTATTTAAGGGTTTGTTCATTGTTGTTTTCGTAATCCATTTTTTTGGATTCCGGACAATTTTGTATGCTCAGCAGGATCCTGTGTTCAATCAGTATATGAACAATTTGCTTACTGTTCAGCCTGCCTATGCCGGTATGTCCGGGTATGTGAATGTAACTGCATTATCCAGAATTCAGTGGGTTGGATTTGATGGGGCCCCAAACACCAGCACGCTTACAATCCAGGGTCCATTCAGAAAGTATAATGTTGGTTTGGGATTCTCCCTGGTAACTGACAGGTATGGTCCTGTCAGGCAAACAGGTTTCTACGGAGATTATTCCTATCGAATATTGCTTGAGGATGATAGGTATATCTCATTTGGTATTAAGGGCGGTTTCAATATTTATGATGCCATGCTGACTGATCTGATCGTAAATGACCCCAATGATCCTGTGGCGACTTATGACATAAATAAAAAAATACTGCCGAACTTCGGTGTTGGTTTTCTGTGGCATGCCGATAATTTTTTCCTTGGAGCATCTGTCCCAAAAATCTTTAAAAACAAAATAACCTCAAATAGCGGGGAATCAGTATACCATGAAGAGATGAATTTTTACATCATGGGAGGATATGTTGTTGAAATGACAGATAATGTAAAGTTTAAACCAACAGCTTTGGCACGATGGAGCGAAAATACACCTACGGTTGTCGACTTTTCTGCAACTGCGTTGTTTTATGACAGGCTCTGGATCGGGGCAACTTACCGGTTGCAGAATTCATACGGACTACTTTTTCAGCTTTTTATTACCAATGGCGTTAAAGTTGGATATGCATACGACCTTACTACCTTCCGCCCCACCCAGTACAATGCAGGCACCCATGAATTTATGCTCAGTTATGATTTCCCTTACAAGAGGAAAAGGTTCTGTAGGTTCACTCCAAGGTATTTTTAAGGGGAGAGGATATATTGGATAATACCTTCAGACAGATGATAAGCTTTTGAATATCGCTGATCCGGATATCGGTGCCTTAAAAGGGCAGGTTAGACAGTTGCACATTTCCTCCTGACAGAATAATTCCAATATTTTGTCCGGCAAATTTCTCCCTGTTATCCATTACTATTGCCAGGGGGACAGCACTTGAAGGTTCAATAATGATCTTCATTCTTTCCCATATTATGCGCATGGCTTCTATTATTGATTCTTCCGAAGTAGTTATTATCTCATCAACATTTTGTTGTATCAGGGCAAAATTTAATTCTCCAAGAGAAGTTAAGAGTCCGTCAGCAATTGTCTTTGGATGCAGTGACGGGTGGATAAATCCATCTCTGAAGGATCTGAAAGCATCATCAGCACCCATTGGTTCAGCTCCGATAACCTTGCATCCGGGATTAAGAGCCCTGGTTGTTATGGCTGTACCTGACAACAATCCGCCGCCTCCAACAGGGCAGATTAGAGCGTCAAGAACCGTGATTTCGAGCAGCAATTCCAGGGCAGATGTACCCTGGCCGCAGATGACACTGAAATTATTGTATGGATGGACGATTGTAAGTTTCTCCTTGCTGGCAATGTCCTGTAATGTTTCTTCGCGTGCTGTCAGGGTAGGTTCACAGAATGTAATTTGAGCACCATATCCGGCAACAGCGAGCTTTTTTATTTCCGGAGCATTGGATGGCATCACAATATGAGCTTTGATTCCGCGCATTTTGGCAGCTAAGGCAAGGGCTGCCGCATGATTTCCGGAAGAGTGGGTACATACGCCCGAAGTTGCCTCTTCTTCCTTCAAACTTAAAACTGCGTTTGACGCACCTCTAAACTTGAAAGCTCCCACTTTTTGGAAATTTTCACATTTGAAAAAGATATTGCATCCCATCATTTTATCAATGCTCCGACAGGTCAGAACCGGAGTCCTATGAATGAAGGGTTTAATTAGCGTATGGGCAGCCTCAATGTCCGTAAAGTTTGGGATGAGCATTTATCTTTTTTTTAGGGAGCTAAATCTGGTTTTGGACTATTTGTTCAGGGTGTTTTCAAATTCACTTTAGTGCTGACTAACTATTTAGATTTCAATATTTTATTTTGATTCATTCATCGGCTTCTTTTCTTTGTATTCCGTGAAAACCTCTTTTATTCTTTTCTCCACTTCGTAAGTTGTTGCGCTGAAGCGGAGGTTACTGAAGGCATTAAAATATACCATGAAATTGTCAAGTTCATCCCCTTCCAGTCCGGTCAGGCGACCTGCGATTTCTTTGTTGTACACCAATGAAAACAGCTGCCATTCCCTGTCGGTTTTTATGGCTGTCAGGGTATTTCTTTTTTCCTTTTCATCTTTGCTGAACTTATAATAAAGGAAAGAAGTCGGGTGAAACAATGCAGTTAAGAGGCCTGGTTTTTTTTCAAATTCACCCCTTAATTCAATGGGTGTTTTACTCATTTTAGCAGTAGGTATTCCTGTCATATTGACCTTTCGTCCCTCTCCGGTAATCTCCACTCCACTCAGCTGGTACCTGACTGGAGCCAGGGTCACAACGGCATTTTCCCTGAACAGTTCATTTACAGGGACCCTCTTATCTATATATCCCAATGATTTGAAACTAAGTGTGTCTGTTGGATCTGCCTGTAATGAGAATTTTCCTTCCTTGTCGGAAATAGTACCTCCCCTGACCCGTTGATTGATTATATTTACATAGGGCACTGGTAATCCGCTCAAATCGTCGAGAACCTGGGCAGAAACTTTGATCATGTCCTCCGGAAAGTACACCTGTGCAAACCCTGTCCAAGGAAAGTACAATGATAGAACAAAGATAATCAGATACCTGCAATACATCATAGTCCTGAATGTGCCTGTTTTTGACCAGTACTTAATTCACTGGCAAGAAATATTAAAACTGAAGATCAAAGGTATAAATTATGAGCTCTTAAAGATCAAAATATGTTATTATGATTTTCGGCTCATAACGGACTTCAAACGCTCCATGGCTTTGATAACATTATTCCTCTCTGCAAAAGCCGAGAATCTGAAGTACCCTTCACCCGATGGACCGAATCCTGAACCGGGAGTTCCGACAACATTGGCTTCATGGAGAAGCAGGTCAAAAAATTCCCATGAATTAAGGCCGTTTTTTGTTTTCACCCATACGTATGGGGCATTGATTCCGCCAAAAACAGTAAATCCTTGCTCCATTAAACTGTTTCTCATGATGCGGGCATTTTCCAGATAATAGGCAATTACTGATTTTACCTCTCCGGCACCTTCCTCTGAATATACGGCAGCGGCAGCTTTCTGTACCGGGTAGGAGACCCCGTTAAATTTGGTAGTTTGCCTCCTCATCCAGAGGGGTTTTACAGGGTGTGGTTCACCATTGCTGTCGTATGCTTTCAATTCATTCGGAATAACAGTAAAAGCACAACGTGTTCCCGTAAACCCTGCAGTCTTGGAGAAACTCCGAAATTCAATGGCAACATTTTTAGCTCCTTCAATTTCATAGATTGAATGGGGAATCGCTGGGTCAGTAATAAATGCCTCATATGCTGCATCGTATAAAATAATGCATTGGTTTTTAACAGCATAGTCGACCCATTTTTTTAACTCCTCTTTCGATGCAACCGTTCCTGTTGGATTGTTGGGAAAGCAAAGAAATATTAAATCCGGGCGCTCTGCAGGCAGTTCCGGCAGAAATGAATTTTGTTCATTGCAGGGCATGTAAATAACACCCTCAAAATAACCGTTTGCCTGGCATACCCCGGTTTTGCCCGACATCACTGTAGTATCTGCATAGACCGGATAAACCGGATCACAAATTGCAATCTTGTTGTCTGAACCAAAAATTTCCTGGATATTTCCTGTATCGCACTTTGACCCGTCTGAAACGAATATTTCTTCCGGAGAGATGTCGACTCCTCTTGCCTGGTAATCGTGCCTGGCAATTGCTTCGCGCAAAAAGTCATATCCCTGTTCCGGGCCATATCCCCTGAATGTGGACAATGACGCCATCTCCTCCACACCTTCATGAAAAGCCCTGATCACCGAGGGAGTCAAAGGTTGAGTAACATCACCAATCCCCATTCTTATAATTTCCTTGCCTGGGTTTGCTGCAACAAATTCCCTGACACGCCGCCCAATCTCAGGAAACAGGTATCCTGCCTTTAGTTTCAGATAGTTTTCGTTAATTTTTGCCATACCGGAAATGATAATGTAAATCCATAATTTTAAAATATTCTTTATTCGGCCTTGAGGAGAATATTATCGACTTAAAACACCTGAATATTAATTACTTGAATGACTCAGGCAGTCAGCGCGAAACGTTTGTCTTACCGAAACAAACATTTTCTTCCAGGTGAAAATTTCAAGGTTAACATTGTTATCCCGGCAAAGATACGAAATAAATTTTTGGGTACTTTTAACCCAAACATTTCAATCTTTCGGCATATGGAAACGAATTTTTTTGTCAAATCACACGGACTTGGGAATGAATACATTGTGTTGGATCAGTCAACACTGGATTTTGAGCTCAACAAGGAGCGCACGGTACAACTTTGCAATATACATGTAGGCATTGGTTCTGATGGAATCTTGCTGAAGGTTCCGGCAGATGATGCAGATTTTGGACTGAGAATTCTTAATCCCGATGGTTCAGAGGCGGAGAAAAGTGGAAACGGCCTGAGGATCTTTGCCAAATACCTGTTCGATTACGGTTTTACCGGTAATAACAGCTTTACCATTCAAACAATAGGAGGAATCGCTACTGCCCACATCCTTGAAAAGATCAATGGAAGAGCGTTCATGATAAGGGTGGATATTGGCAAAGCTAATTTCAGGGCGGACCAAATTCCTGTAAATTTTTACAAGGAAGAATGTTTCAATGAGCCACTTACAATAGATGGAAGTGTTTACCAAATACATTGCGTATCAGTTGGTAATCCTCATTGTGTTGTACTTAGGGACACGCTGGATGAAGCTGAAATAAGAAGGGTGGGAACAATGATTGAAAACCATCCCATGTTTCCTAACCGCATCAACGTGCAATTTGTCAAGGTAATCTCACGTGATGTGGTTGACGCACTGATATGGGAAAGAGGTGCAGGATTTACCCAGGCATCAGGGAGTTCATCGAGTGCCATCGCTGCTGTTTTGGTAAAAAGAGGGTTCACGGACAGGGCAATCAGCGTGAGGATGCCGGGAGGTATGCTTAAAATTGAAGTTGATACTTCGTGGGATATTTGCCTGACAGGTGAAGTTAGGGAGATTGCAAGCGGAATATTAAGCACGGAGCTGTTTTTGTAAATATGTAATTAACAATTAGATCATAATTAATTTGCTTTTTAGAATTATTTTAAATAGCCCTTCCTCCATCTTTTTTTGTAAATTTGCCATTACAATTAATTTCAAAAATGAACGAGAAGACATTACCATTTTCAGGTGAAGAATTAGCGGGGATTGCTGAAAAATATCCTACTCCATTTCACATTTACGATGAGAAAGGCATGCGTGGTTATGCCCGAAAATTTCTTGAAGCATTCTCCTGGAATCCCGGATTTAAGGAATATTATGCGATTAAATCAGCCCCAAACCCCTTTTTGATGAAGATATTACGCCAGGAAGGCTTCGGTATTGACTGCAGTTCAATGGCTGAATTGGTGCTTGCTGAAAAAGTTGGGATGCGTGGTGAGGAAATTATGTTTACCTCAAACGACACCCCTGCCTATGAATATAAGAAGGCCATCGAACTGGGTGCTATCATTAACCTTGATGACTTCGCTCATATAAAATACCTTGAAGAACAGGTGGGCTTGCCTGAGCTCGTTTGCTTCCGTTACAATCCTGGTGCCTTGAAAGAGGGTAATGCCATTATAGGACATCCTGAAGAGGCAAAATATGGTTTTACACGGGAACAACTTTTTGAGGGATATAAAGTATTGCGGGATAAGGGAGTTAAGAGGTTTGGGATCCATACTATGGTTGCCTCCAATGAACTTAATCCGGATTATTTTGTTGAAACAGCACATATTCTGTTTGAATTGATTGTGGAACTCTATCAGAATCTTGGCATACGATTCGAATTTGCCAACCTGGGAGGAGGAATCGGAATTCCTTATAAGCCAGATCAAATGCCTGTTGACCTGGACCGTATGAGCAATGGAATTCAGAAATGCTACAATGAACACATTGTTGAGAATGGCCTTGATCCTCTTAAAATCTATTTTGAATCAGGACGTGCAATGACCGGACCCTTTGGTTTCTTGGTCTCAAGAGTGCTGCACATAAAAAACACCTACAAAAAATATGCGGGTCTGGATGCCAGTATGGCTAACCTGATGCGGCCGGCCTTATATGGATCCTACCATCATATTACCGTCTTGGGGAATGAAGACAACCCGTCAAAGTTTATGTACGATGTTACAGGGTCATTGTGCGAAAACAATGACAAATTTGCTATCAACCGCGTCTTGCCCAAAATGGTCCCCGGAAACCTTGTGGTTATCCATGACACCGGAGCACACGGCCATGCCATGGGATTCAACTACAATGGAAAGTTGCGTTCCGCTGAGTTGTTGCTGAGGGAAAACAGGGAAGTAGTCTTAATCAGGAGAGCAGAAACCCTGGATGACTATTTCGCAACGCTTAACTTCGCACAGGTGGCTGATTTCGGAGTATAGTAATTTCATCGTCGGGAAAAATTTAAAAGCAAAACACCTTGAAAGTTTGCGGATTTAGTTTTGTTAAAAACGGGGTTCAATATGATTATCCCGTAGTTGAAGCTATCAATTCCATTTTGCCGGTTTGCGATCATTTTATTGTGGCAGTCGGAGACTGCAGCGATGGAACAAGAGAGTTGATAGAGTCAATAGGATCTGATAAAATTCAGATAATCGATACCGTCTGGGATCCTGCCCTAAAGGAGAAAGGCAGGGTTTTGGCTTCCGAAACCAACAAAGCATTTGATGCTATTGCACCCGAATATGACTGGTGTTTTTATATCCAGGGAGATGAGGTTGTCCATGAAAAATATCTCCCTGTTATTTATGGGGCCATGGAGGATAACCTTGCGAATCACAACATTCATGGACTGATATTTAATTACCTGCATTTTTACGGAACTTACGATTATGTAGCAGATTCCAGGAGATGGTACAGAAGCGAAATCCGGATTGTCCGAAATGACAAAAGTATCCGGTCCTGGAATGATGCGCAGGGCTTCAGATGGAAAGATGCCCGGAAGCTGAATGGCAAGTTCATAGGGGCCTGTGTCTATCATTACGGCTGGGTCAGACCTCCAAAAAAAATGATGGAAAAGCTGGAAGGCAGCAAGAACTATTGGTCGGCCAACTCAAAGCATATCAAAACAATTAACCAAAGCTCTTCAGAGTACGATTATTCTCAGTCAATTGATAGTCTTACGCGTTTTAGGGATAGCCATCCTGCGGTTATGAAAAATAGGCTGGATCAGCTGGACTGGCATCCGGAGCTATCTGAGAGGAGAAAAAAATTCAAGCCAAAATATTTTGTACTATATTGGTTCGAGAAATTTTTTAAATACCGGCCGTTTGAAAACAAGCACTTTATTGAAGTCAGGAAGTAGTCGCTGGCAGAAGGTTAAATAAGTTATAATGAATATATTTGATGACAATTGACAGATTCTGAAATTAAGTTCTTCATAAGCTTTAAAAGAATCACCATTATGAGAAATTATCGAATTATTCTGGCTTTCTTTTTCTTTGTGACATCGGCACAACTCCTTAATGCCCAGAAAAGGTCTGTGAAATTTGATTTGGCTGCGTTCACGGAGATTTCAGTCAGAAACAATGCAAATGTGATTCTGTTGCAGGGACAGGACCAGGCTGTGACCGCGACAGCCAGGGAGGAGACAATAGGTAAGCTCATCGTTGAAGTAAAAGACCGCAGGCTTATTATCCGCTATCCAACCAACACCTGGTTTGACTCCAGGTGGGATCCGGGTGAAGTTACGATCAATGTTACCATGCCCCAGATTGATGATCTTTCTGTCTCAGGTTCAGGATCAATTACTGCGGGGGGCCTTATTTACTCAAGGATAATCGATTGTTTGGTCAGTGGCAGCGGGTTTATAAACCTTGTGAACCTGAAATCTGAAAAGATCACCTCACGTCTTTCAGGAATAGGTCATTTGCAACTTGCAGGGGAAGAAGCTGTTGCTGAACTGAAACTAACCCTTTCCGGTCCGGGAGGAGTTAAAGCATCAGGGATAAAAGCCCGTAATGTTAATGTTTTGATATCAGGTTCCGGTAGTTGTACTGTTCATGCTATTGAAAACCTAAACTGCAAAATTGCTGGATCCGGGAGTGTCACCTATTACGGAAATCCTGCCATTGAAACAACTATAGTAGGTTCCGGGACGGTTAAAGAGGGTAATTAGTGAATTCTAAGGCCGGATGATTTCAATTTCTCCGCCGATGCCGAGTTTGATGATGGAGGATGGCTGCACCCTTTGCTTTTCTCCCTGCCTGTACTGAACCACATAATCAACTGCAGATTTTATTTCTTCTGCTATTTCATCAAAATTATGCGGCGTTGGATTTCCAGACAAATTGGCTGAAGTAGATACTACAGGTTTTCTAAATCGCTGTATCAGGTGTTCAGTAAATGATTCAGTGGTTATTCTAATCCCAACCGACCCATCAGGTGCAGTCAGGTTGTATGCCACGTTTTTTGCTCCGGGATAAACTATGGTCATGGGTTTATCTGCAACTTCGATCAGTTGCCAAGCTACCTCCGGTACTTCCTTTACATAAGAGTTAAGCATATTTGGATTTTCAATCAGCACCAGCATACTTTTGGCATCTTCCCTTTGCTTGATCTCATAAATACGTTTAACGGCCTCGGGATTGGTCGCATCACAACCCAATCCCCATACAGTATCTGTTGGATATAGTATCACACCCCCCTTGTGCAGGACTTCAAGTGCATTTTTTAAATCTTCCTGTGTGAACATCTGATTTTATTAAACTCTTGGAATTGTTGATTTCATTCTCAGCATGAGCCTGGGGCTATTCAAGGTATAGGTCTATCAATCCCTCAGGGCAGTCCAAATGAAGTTCATGTTTTTCATTTAGAATGTTGGTGATCAGGTTGTCAGAAAGGGGTATCAGTACCTCATGGTTAAGGTGGAAAACTGTCAGCACCACATTCCCCGAATAGTTATCAATCTGAATGATCCTGCCAAGCTCCCCTTTTACTTTGTCAAAAACAGTATATTCCAGTAACTCCTTGAAATCATTGTTGCTATTCTCCTGGTCGATTTTCTTGTGCAGGTAAATTTTAGAACCACACAAGGATCTGACCTTGTCTGCTGAGCCATAATCATCAAATGCCACAGAAAGAGTAGTTGATGTCCGGAAATTCAGTCCTTCGTCGCTGATAAAAAAAGGAACAAGTCCTCCTTCGATTTCAACCAAAAGGTATTCCTGGTCCATCAGATGATCCTCATATCCCTCTTCAACCTCCAGAATCATTTCTCCCCTTAATCCGTGCGGTTTGATAATGACTCCCATCGGGAAGAAATCAAGTTTGTTTAGTTGGAGCATATACTGTAATTTTTCCTGTCAAAAATAGCAAATAAAAAAGCGATGGTCATTGACCACCGCTTTTATTCTTTATCATCATCAGGAATGATAATTATGCTTCACTACTCTCTTCCGAAGTTTCAACTTCAGCCACAGGAGTTGTTTCTTCAGCCACAGGAGCTGTTTCTTCAGTCTCAGGAGCTGTTTCTTCAGCTACAGGAGCGGATTCTTCAGCTACAGGAACTGACTCCTCAACGACTGAAATTTCCTCTGCAGGTGCAGGTGCAGGGGCAGGTGCTTTCGCAGCAGCCACTGCAGCGTTTCTTTTAGCAATTTCAGCCAAGCGTGATTCATTCACTTTAGATTCCGCCTTTAACCTGGCTTTCTTCTCTTCCAGCTGAGTGCTGTTCAGTTTATCTTTTGATGCCTGGATTTTAGATTCTTTCTCCTTTTTCCATGCTTCAAATTTCAGTTCGGCATCAGCTTCACTGAATGCTCCTTTTTTTGCTCCATCCAAAAGATGCTTTTTCATCAAAACACCTTCATGAGAAAGAATGGAACGAGTGGTATCTGTCGGCTGAGCACCCTTAAAAAGCCATGAAATAGCTTTCTCAAAGTCAAGATCAATGGTGGCAGGATTAGTGTTTGGATTGTATGATCCGATCCTTTCAATAAACCTGCCATCTCGTGGCGCCCTGCTGTTTGCTACCACAATGTGGTAGTAGGCATGTTGTTTGCGGCCATGCCTAGCCAAACGAATCTTTACTGACATACAGTT
>CAZDLO010000087.1:4251-15331 GCA_964506325.1 uncultured Tangfeifania sp. | reverse complement strand
GCGCTAATTATTAATATTAGAAAAAAAAAATAGCCTTTTTATTTAATTTTAAAAATTAAATTAAGGTTAAATTGAAAATTATTCAATTTTCAGTAATCAGATTTCCATTATTTCAAGGACGAAAATTTCCCCAACTTTAATTAAGTGAAACACTTAAATCGCATTTGAAACATTATTTGTGTATTCGACTGATTTTATGAAAGATTGAAAATTTGTCGGCCAGTTACACGAAATTCAGGAACGCTGAAATTGATTTTGCTAAATTAGTGATAATGGGTTTCTTTTTCCTGCCTGAAGCATTTTTATTAGATTGCATGTTGTTGTTTTCTGAAGAATTCTTTTGTCAGGAAACCTCTATGCGTGCTGATTTTCAACTGATTTTCCTTAAGGCAGAGGGGGCTAAACCGGATTTTTGTATTAGCTTCGGGTGGGAATTGAATAAGTTAAACTGGAAATCGCCGTTATTGGGAAGCCGGCATGTTTTAGACATTGATCCGGGGGCATTTAATAGGGACCGGGTATTATTCCTTAGATTTCGGTTTAATTTTGTAAACGATAGTCTGCGCATAAATATTCATCCAACGTGAAAAGAAAAATAATGAAGACAGAACCTGCCTTTTTTGTCCCGGGAAAGCTCGTGATGAAACTTATTGCAATTGTCACCGATAAAATGACCCTGGAAACAACCCTGGGACTGGTTTGCAATGAGATTGACAATTCAGCATTCCCAGGTAATGTGGTATTTTCACGCATTCTGTTTGATGGTAATTCCTACAACAGCAAGAAATTCAGGGCAGGTGAATCTTTTGTTCGGCTTGCATTTATACTGCCTGACAACAAGACCGGTACTCTTGAGCTACATCTGCCGGGACTGTTGAGTTGGACTGATCCGGATAGCATGATGGAAGAAGCAAAGTCTTGCGCTGAGGTTATCGTTCCTGTGCTTGTCGGAATGCTTTCCAAATTCCAGCTTTCAAAATTATCGGCTGATATTGCGGAGAGACAAAAAGAATTAAAAGGTATTAACCTAACTACAGAGATTCTGGAAAAAGGAAAGCCCCTGGAGGAATCTCTGCAGATGATCTGTAATATTCTGCCCGGGTCCTGGCAATACCCTGAATACACCGTATGCAGGATCACCTACAACAGGCTTCTGTTTACAAGTAAAGGGTTCAGTGAAACTCCGTGGAAACTGGAACAGAAATTTGAAACCCCGGCAAAAGACAAGGGAAATATTGAAATGTTTTACCTGAAGGAATTCCCGGTTAGTTATGAAGGCCCTTTTCTGAAAGAGGAACGAAACCTGTTGTTCAACCTGGCAAACATCATTGCAGGTTCTGCTACCCGTGACGAGTATAACAAATTACATCACGAAAATGCCGAGCGGCTAAAGGAACTGAAGGCAATTAACCATACTTCAATGATTATTGAAGAGGGGAAATCGTTTGACGAAACTTTGCACGAAATATGTTCCATCCTCCCCAAATCCTGGCAATATCCAAAATTTGCCTGTTCCAGAATTTGCTTTGAAGGCAAGTCCTATTTAAGTGAGAATTTTGCCGAAACCCATTGGGTTCAAAAAGAAAATTTTGTTACCATAGATAACAAAAAGGGATCGGTTGAGGTATTTTACCTGAAACAGTTTCCCAAAGAAGATGAGGGTCCATTCCTTTTTGAGGAGAAAAACCTTTTGATCAATATTGGTAAACTGATCAGCGGCTTCCTGAATAATTTCAAAGGCCGGGAAATTATTCACAGGAAAGGAGTGCCTCCCAGGGAAATTCAACCAACCGATGATTTCAGAAAATCGCTTACCAGCAACAAAAAACCGCTTCAGCTTTATTTCAATCAACAGGCAATCGACAAGTACATTTATCTTGATATGATGAAATACAAGATAAAGCATATCCTTTTTGTTGCAACTCTTTACGACGCTTTCATCCTGGAGAGTGAAGACTCATTTTTTGAGAAATTCATGGGTGAGATTTACCAGTACAGTCTGTTTTCCGTTCCCAGGATTACCGGTGTGTCGTCTGCCGGGGAGGCTCTTGAGCTGATGGAAACCAGCCATTTCGACCTGGTAATCCTGATGGCAGGCATGGATCGCGAAACTCCGGTATTACTCAGCGAACAGATCCGTGCAAAAAATGAGTCCATTCCCATTTACCTGCTCCTGAACAAGAAAAGCGATGTCAGGTATTTTGAGGAACTTGTGCCAACCACTCGATCAATAGATAAGCTGTTTGTATGGAATGGAGACTCACTGATTCTTTTTGCCATCGTCAAATCTACGGAAGATAAGGTTAATGTTGAAAATGACACCAAGATCGGATTGGTGAGGGTGATTCTGTTGATTGAAGATTCGCCTCTCTACTATTCAAGGTATCTGCAGATTCTTTATGACATTGTCTTTACCCAGGTTCAGCAGCTTCTGCCTGAAGTGGAGAAGAATGAACTGGATAAAATCTGCCGTATGCGCTCCAGGCCCAAAATTCTTCTTGCCCGCAACTATGAGGAGGCGATCGCCATTTTCAACAAATATAAGGATTTCATGCTTTGTGTTATTTCAGATGTTGAGTTTGACAAGGTTGGAAAGCTGGACAAGCACGCAGGGGCAAAATTTATCAGGTACGTGAAATCTCATATCTCCAAGCTTCCCATAATTCTCCAATCTTCGGAGGACCGTAATGAGAAACTGGCGAAAGAACTGGAAGTTGCCTTTATCAATAAAAATTCGGAAACCCTGCTCAATGATCTGAAACATTACCTGAACAGCTACCTTGGTTTTGGGAATTTTGTATTCCGCGATAAGGAAGGTAATAAGATCGGAATTGCCAAGTCGCTGAGAGAATTTGAAACTTTATTGCAGGAAGTTCCGGATGAATCACTTTACCTTCATGCATCAGAGAACCAGTTGTCATTGTGGCTGATGGCCCGCGGAGAAATTCAGCTTGCAAGAACGCTGAACCCTGTTCCGGTTGATTCATTTAAAAACATGAATGAATCCAGGCAGTTTTTTCTGGATACCATTAAAAAGTACAAGGATGAAAAGAAAAAGGGGAAGATTCTGAATTATGATGAGACCTCCACCCTGGATGAAAAAAATATCGTCTCATTTGCCAGTGGCTCGCTGGGAGGGAAAGGTCGTGGACTGGCATTCGTAAACACATTGATTTACAATCTTGAATTTCCTACACTGGCTAACAGGATCAATATTCTGACCCCAATAACCGTTGTCATTGGCACCGATGAGTTTCAGCGGTTTATTTCAAAAAACAAGCTGTTTGACAAAATACTGGATCCTGCTATTTCTTACGATGAACTGAGATACCATTTTGCAAATGCGCCCCTTTCCATTTCATTGCTTAAAAAACTGAAGGTTTTTGTTTCCCAGATCGACAAACCAATTGCAGTAAGGTCTTCCAGCTCCTCGGAGGATTCAATAACCCAGCCTTTTGCAGGTGTATTCGACACCTATCTCATTCCTAATAATACTTCCAACAAGAAAAAAGTTCTTGAACAGATCGCTACGGCCATCAAGTTGGTTTATGCATCCACCTTTTCTGTGAAAGCCCGGAATTATTTCACTGTTGTGCACCATAAGATTGAAGAGGAAAAAATGGCAGTGGTGCTTCAGGAACTGGTAGGCAAAAGTTATGAGAAATATTATTATCCGCATATTAGCGGAGTCGCACAGTCTTATAACTATTATCCGGTTGCCAACATGAAACCTGACGAAGGTTTTGCTGTTGCTGCCGTCGGGTTGGGAACCTATGTCGTTGACGGTTGGAAATCATTCCGCTTTTCACCCCGGTACCCGAAAGTATCTATGTACAGCATCAAAGACTTGATTAACAGTTCCCAGGTTCAGTTTTATGCCCTCGACTGCAGTGAGATAAATGTCGATTTTCTGAAACATGGCGAACTTGCTGCATTAAAGCTGCTGGATATCAGTGAGGCAGAGAAGCACGGCGCATTAAGGCATTGTGCTTCGGTTTATAACCCTAATAATGATAGGGTAGAATCGGGGTTGAGTGCCTACGGCCCCCGGATTATAAATTTTGCAGACATTCTCCAATATAACTACATTCCTCTTTCTGAGACAATTAGTGTGTTGTTGAATACAATCAAGGAAGCCTTCGGTTCACCTGTCGAAATTGAATATGCCGTCGACCTGGAGCCTGGAGTGAATAGCTTGCCAACTTTTTATCTCCTGCAAATCAAGCCACTGATCGGTGATCAGTTCAAACAAAAGATTGACCTTGATAATCTGAGCAGATCACAGATGTTGCTGTTCACCAAATCAAGCGTAGGGAATGGGGAAATTGGTGATATTCATGATGTTATTTACGTGGACAATGAAAAGTTCAATAAACTCAAGACCCTTCAGATGGCCGAGGAGATTGAGCATTTAAACCGGATAATGACACATCAAAACAGGCAGTATATATTGATAGGGCCTGGCAGATGGGGCAGTCAGGACAGGTTTGTTGGCATACCTGTAAACTGGTCGCAAATATCCAATGCAAAGGTTATAGTCGAGGTAAGCCTCAATAATTACCCGCTGGATTCATCGCTTGGATCACATTTTTTTCACAACGTAACGTCTATGAATATAGGGTATTTTTCAGTTCAGCATAATTCCTATACTGATTTCATCCAGTGGGATGAGTTGAAGGACCAGAAAATTATGCATCAAACCAACTATTTTAAACATGTTCATTTTAAAAAGGCGCTCACCATTCTGATGGATGGAAAACATAAAACATCAGCGATCTTATTGTGAAGTCAATTTGTTGTCATTTAGCTCATTGAATAGCATCGTACGAGTATGGAATACGCATGTAGGCCTGATGCAGGTTCCATTTCGGCTTTTATCTGGCCATTTGTGCCAATTCGTTATAAATTGAACCCGTGACAGTAACAACAGATGAAACCCTCATGCGCTTTCGTTCACAAAATAGTATGTAAATTGCCCTGGGGGTTCCATGCGTTCGATCTGATATTCAAAATATTAATACTATTATTTACGTATGAAACAAACCCTGGATAATTGGGAGGGAAATGAAATAATACATTGATAAAGGGATGATTGATATTGCCATATTTGATGAACACAAACTCGTATCAGAGGGCCTTTCCCGGCTATTGTCCGGTATAAATGATCTCAGGGTGGTACTGGTATGCAATGACCGGAGTATCCTTTCCGACAAGATAAAAACAATGCAGGTTCATGTCCTGATCCTCAATTTGCATGATATCTCTACCAAAAATTACAACCTGATCGTTCAATTGAATATCAGTAATCCGAAAGTTAAGGTGCTGATAAGTTCCGTTATTGACAGTGAAGAGATTGTACTCAAAACAATGAAGGCTGGCGCTAAGGGTTTCCTTGGTATGGATTCAGACAGAAATGACCTTATCGAGGCGATTTTTACACTCAGAAACGGTCATGATTATTTCAGTAAGTCAATTACCCATCTGGTTCTTAACAGGTATATCTCCAAACTCAGGACCGAGGAGCTCAATCCAGGCATTGCAACAGCCATGCTAAGCACGCGGGAAAATGAGATTCTGAAAATGTGGGGAGAAAGCCATTCCAACCAGGAAATTGCCTGCCATTTCTTTATCAGTGTAAGAACAGTAGAGTCACATAAAAATCACATCATGCAGAAACTCAACCTGAAAAGTACTGTTGACATGGTGAAGTTTGGCATTAGAAACAATATAATAGACATTTAGTCCGCTACTTCTGTTTTCCTCGGATGGATTAATTTTTGCCTGTTTGGTCCCCTGGCGGGAATTTCACAATTATCCTCTCTCCTGCCTTACAGGTTTCCCCCAATATTGACACAGGCAGAAGCCTATAAGTGAAACACGTAATTGCATCTTTGCCGCACAGGCAATTTTTCATTGTGTGCTACTTTTGATTGCGAAGGAATCTTCAGTATATCCTTTTTCAATCACCAGGAATCGTATTCCAAAAATATTTTTCAACAAAATAAATATAATTGCAATGGCAGACATTTTAGAGGTAAAAGTTAATGATTTCATGGCTAAGGTAATTGCCAAGAATCCAGGGGAGTCTGAGTTTCACCAGGCTGTGAAGGAAGTAGTCGAGACACTGATGCCCTTCATCGAAGAGAATCCGAAGTATCAGTATTCCAAGATCCTTGAAAGAATGGTTGAACCGGAGCGTGTGATCATGTTCAGGGTGCCATGGGTAGATGACGATGGCCAGATTCAGATAAACAGGGGTTTCAGGATTCAGATGAACAGTGCGATTGGTCCTTACAAGGGAGGACTGCGTTTTCACCCGACGGTGAACCTGGGGATCCTGAAATTTCTTGCCTTCGAACAGGTATTTAAAAATAGCCTTACTACCCTTCCAATGGGTGGAGGGAAAGGCGGATCCGACTTTGATCCGAAAGGAAAATCGGACAACGAAGTAATGAGGTTCTGCCAGAGTTTCATGACTGAATTACAGCGATTCATAGGCGCTGATACGGATGTACCGGCTGGAGACATTGGTGTAGGGGGCCGTGAAATTGGATACTTGTATGGTCAGTACAAAAGGATCCGCAATGAATTTACCGGTGTCCTAACCGGGAAGGCAATAGAATGGGGTGGAAGTTTGATCAGACCTGAAGCAACTGGTTACGGAGCCGTTTATTTTGCAGAAGAGATGCTGAAAACGCGAAATCAGGACCTAAAAGGTAAAATTGCTGTTGTTTCAGGATCAGGAAATGTATCTCAATATGCCGTCGAGAAATTGATTGTTATGGGTGCTAAGGTTGTAACGATGTCTGATTCTGCAGGTTTTATTTATGATCCTGCCGGATTCAATGAGGAGAAGCTTGCTTATGTCCTGGATCTGAAAAATATCCGGCGCGGCCGCATAAAGGAATATGCTGAAAAATTCAAGGCTGAATACTTTGAAGGCAAAAGTCCATGGGTGATCAAATGTGATCTGGCCTTTCCTTGTGCAACACAAAATGAAATCAACGAGTCTGATGCTGAATTACTTGTAAAAAATGGATGTTTCCTTGTATCGGAAGGTGCCAATATGCCATCAACTCCTGAAGCCGTTGAAGTGTATATTAAAGCAAAAATTCTTTACGGTCCGGGTAAAGCAGCCAATGCAGGAGGTGTATCCACATCAGGTCTTGAGATGACACAAAACTCTATGAGACTGCCATGGTCGCGTGAAGAGGTGGATGCAAGGCTTCACCAGATCATGATCAACATCCATGAAACCTGCGTGAAACACGGAACTGAAAAAGACGGGTTTATCAACTATGTCAAAGGTGCCAATATCGGTGGCTTTATCAAGGTAGCGGAAGCTATGATCGTCCAGGGCGTCGTATAGTTTAAATAATGCACAAAAAACCGGGGTTCACCATCAGGAATCCCGGTTTTTTTTGTTTACAAGGCATTATCAGATTGATTTTTTGCAAAGGATGGATAAATTCATGGCAAGAATTATTGAAGTAGCCTAATTCCCCGTATTCCCGCATTTTCATTTTTTTTGAATAAAGACTCCAGGAATATTTTTAAATCAATACCATTTTCTGCCAATCCTTTGAATAGTGTATGACAGGTCAGGGGGGGTAAGGGGTATCGACGGCTTGCATCTCCCAATTTCAGGATCAGTAAAGTTCAGTCGGCCAACAGGCCATCGATAGCATCGGATGCCCTCTGGAAATTGAAGCCGGCATAAATCCTTTTCATCCTGTCCTCAATTTTATCAAGACACAGATTGCCGATGCTGCCTTCGTGGGTATGCAGTATTTGCCTTTCAGGGTTGAATTGATTGTTATCGATAGCGCTCCCAACTATCCTGTAGGCATCCCGGAAAGGAGTTCCGGATAGTACAAGGCGGTTTACCTCTTCAACGCTGTACACAAACCGGTATCGGTCGTCTTCCAGTATATTTTCATTTACATGGATGTTTTCCAGGGCAAAGGAAGCAATTTTCAGGCATTCATTCAATTCCCCGAATGTTGGAATGAACAACTCCTTGGTCAGTTGCATATCCCTGAAATACCCGCTGGGCAGGTTGTTGGTGATGGTAAGCATTTGTGAGGGAAGGGCCTGAATCTTGTTGCAATGGGCACGCAGAAGTTCGAATACATCAGGGTTTTTTTTGTGGGGCATGATGCTGGAACCTGTGGTCAGTTCATCAGGCAGCCTGACAAAATCAAAATTCTGGCTCATGAAAAGGCAAACATCATAAGCAAGCCTGGAGAGCGTGGATGCAATGGATGCCAGGGCTGAAAGTACAGTCCTTTCCATTTTCCCGCGTCCCATCTGGGCATAGACTACATTGTAATTCATGGATTCAAATCCGAGGAGGTCTGTTGTCATCTGGCGGTTGAGCGGAAATGAGGAGCCATAACCTGCTGCAGATCCAAGCGGATTCTGATCGGCAACCCTGTAGGCTGCCTGTAATAACATCAGGTCGTCTGCCAGGCTTTCAGCATAGGCACTGAACCAAAGGCCAAAGGAGGAGGGCATGGCTACCTGTAAATGGGTATAGCCGGGCATCAGAATGTTTTTGTAGCGGTCGCCCTGGGAAATTAATACATCGAAAAGTGCAGTCGTGTTTATGGCGACTGTTTCTATGGCATCCCTGGTGAACAGTTTCAGATCGAGAAGAACCTGGTCGTTGCGTGACCTGCCGCTGTGGATCTTTTTTCCCATCTCACCCAGCCGGGCTGTAAGCATAAGTTCAATTTGAGAGTGGATATCTTCTACACCTTCCTCAATGGTGAAATTTCCTTCCAGTATCTCCCTGTATATGTCTTTGAGTGTTGCGGACAGCGGAAGAAGTTCGTCTGATTGCAGCAACCCAATATGCTCAAGCATACGTATATGTGCCAGGGAACCGATGACATCGAATTTTGCCAGGAAAGAATCCATTTCACGATCTTTCCCAACCGTAAAAGATTCGATAAGTTCATTGATCTTTGTCCCTTTTTCCCAGAGTTTCATCCGAATGCTATTTGTCTGTTGTATGCTGAACTGAACTCCCGGGACATTATCCCTTTTCCCGGTGAGCATATGCTCCGAAGAGTTCCCTGTTAAATTCTTTTTTTTATTGCTGAGTGGAATAATCCTGCCCTGGAACCTTGCCGGATGGCCATGGTCAAAGCCAGTCCATTTCATGCTTTTATTTCACGCTTCTATTTTGGTGGAGCAGAAGGAACAAACACCTTTCAGGTAATAGTGGTGCTCGTCTATCCTGAACCCGTCAAGCAATGGTTTTGGCAAATCATTCCTGTTGATCCGGAAATCAATCACTCCGGTACAAACTTTACATTTAAAATGCCCGTGGGTGGAAGTATCCGCATCGTACCTGATCTCATTGCCCTCAATGTTGAGGGCAAGGGCCACCCCTGACCCAACAAATAAGTTCAATACATTGTAAATAGTGGTTTTTGATAAACCATTTATTTCGTGAATAAGATCACTGTAAATCATGTCGACTGTTGGATGGTTTCGCTTGGAAACCAGGTAGTTCATGATTTTTACACGTTTCTGAAGGGGTCTGATCCCATTCTTGAGCAGATAAGCTGAAATATGTTGTTCTTCCATCGGGTTTTTCTGAATTCAATACAAATATGCTTGATTTTTTTTCGTTGAACAATAATTCCTGTGGAATGTTTTCTTTTTTTAGTATAAAATTAAGATTGGTGTCAATTTCTTCATTTTTTTTGTGACATTTACGTTAGAATTCCTTTGTGGCAGAGAAATTATCCCTATTTTTGTAATCATTACATTTTATTATTAAATTTTTAATTATGTGTACTTTAGTTGGGAAAAAAGCGCCTTCGTTTAAGGCGACTGCTGTGGTAAACGGCAATGATATCGTAAGCGATTTTTCATTGGATCAATTTGTAGGGAACAAATTTGTATTGTTCTTTTTCTATCCACTTGATTTTACTTTTGTGTGTCCTACTGAAATTCTTGCTTTCCAGCAAAAATTGAATGAATTTGAAAAAAGGAATGTTGCAGTGGTTGGCTGTTCAGTTGATTCTGAATTTTCACATTGGGCCTGGCTGAATACAGAGAAGAATAATGGTGGTATCAAAGGTGTAAAATTTCCTTTGGTAGCCGATTTGTCTAAAACCATTGCTGAAAACTATGGAGTTTTAGCCGGTGAATATGAAGTTAATGAAAACGGTGAATCCTCATTTGCAGGTGCTCCTGTTGCCTACCGGGGACTTTTCCTGATAGACAAGAAGGGAGTGGTACGTCACCAGCTTGTAAACGACCTTCCATTGGGCCGGAGTGTGGATGAAGCAATCAGAATGGTCGATGCATTGGTTCACTTCGAAACATATGGTGAAGTTTGTCCTGCGAACTGGAAAGAGGGTGATGATGCTATGACTGCTTCTGCTGATGGAGTTGCAAGTTATCTTTCAAAGCACTGATATCCAGGGTTGTTTAGCCGGGAAAAATAATAAATTTATAATACCAATTAAGATGAAGATTAACCGTTACGAAGACATTTCCCAGATTGAAAGGGAAGCAAAGCGCGATTACATTGACCGTCATTCGGCTTTTGTTCATTGTGCTGCCACCGCAGTCAAAGGAGAAAAATTTAAAGTTAAAGTCAAAGTGGGTGAGGAGTACAAACATCCGGATGATTTTGACCACTACATCAGTTGGGTTCAGCTTTGGGATGGTGAGAAAATGCTTGCACAGGCTACCCTTACAGCTGGAGCACTTGGTAGTGCCCCAAGCCAGTTTGAGGTTGATTTTTATATCGTTCCATTGAAAGGCATGAAGCTGTTGGCACAGGCATTCTGCACCAAACACGGATTATGGCAGAGTGAAGAAGTTCCTGTTGAAGTAGCTGAATAAGCCTGAAACGTATTTCGCCTTGATCTTTTCCGGCGTACATTTCTTTAAATATTCATGCTGTCTTCCCGCAAACCCCGGGTGATTTCCGGATATGCGCTAAACATAAGTTTTTATTTTTTTAACATATGTTTGAGATAGTTATTACTTATTGATAGTATGTTTGGGGAACTGCTGACAGCAGTTTTCATAGGATTAAGGTTAATTTGGTTAA
>CAZDLO010000087.1:0-4241 GCA_964506325.1 uncultured Tangfeifania sp. | reverse complement strand
ACAAACCTTCCTCCCTGACGAGCATCAGTATGGACGAGTGTGAAAGGATCAGGTATTTTTCGTTTTTAAATTCTATTTCAATCCCGGTTTTACCCAGGTAAACAGCCAGGTCGCCTTCATGAGCCTGCAGGGGAACATATTTTACCTCCTCTTTCACCTCCTTCCATGGTTCATCATCATCGGTCAATGCCGGAATTGGGAATCCAGGACCGGTTTTGATGACATACCCGGATTGGACATTTTCCTTCTCCACCGCTGTAGCCGGAAGGTAAAGTCCGGAACTGGTCTTCTGGTTTGGATTCTTTGGTTTCACCAATACCCTGTCACCTACCAGAATAATTTTTTCCAGGTCTTTTTCATTGAGATTAAGCGCCATAATATTTCGATTTTATACCAGTTACAAATATCCTTAATAATTACAAATTAAACGATTTTCAAAGGAAAATTCTGAAGTACAAAGTGCCGTCGGACCAATTTATTATCTTTGTTTGATTCGCCAGATAACAACTAATTTCCAATTGTCATGATGGAGTCTATCAGAGAGATATACAAGATCGGGTACGGACCTTCTTCCAGTCATACCATGGGACCCAAAAAAGCTGCTGAAACCTTTCTGCTGAGAAATCCTGCAGCGGTCTCTTTCCGTGTAACTCTTTACGGAAGCCTTGCAGCAACAGGAAAGGGGCATTTGACTGATGTCGCCATAATTAAAACCCTGATGCCAAAGCCAGTAGAATTTGAATGGCTTCCTGCCATATTTTTGCCCCGTCACCCCAATGCCATGAAGTTTGAGGCTTTTGATGCCTCCCGAAATGTATCAGATAGCTGGATAGCTTATTCTATCGGTGGCGGATCCATTGTTGATGACCAAACTGTCGCAGAGACAACCCTGGTTTACCCGGAAACAAACCTGGAGGCTATTCTGAGCTGGTGCTACGAAAACGGCAAGAATATCTGGGAATATGTTGAGGAGCATGAGGGATCTACTATCTGGGATTACCTGGAAGAAGTATGGAAAGTAATGCAGGATGCCATTCGCAGAGGACTTGAAGCCGAAGGTCCGCTACCGGGAATTCTCAATTACCCGCGCAAGGCTTCGTCCTATTATGAAAAGGCCCGCTATTTTGAGCCGGATATCAAAAAAAGAGGTATGATTTACGCCTATGCACTTGCTGTTTCGGAAGAGAATGCGGCAGGCGGACTAATTGTAACAGCTCCAACCTGTGGCGCTTGCGGAGTTATTCCGTCGGTCCTGAAATATTCAGCGAAATTCTATAAGATGTCGGACAGGAAGATACTGAAAGCCCTTGCCACCGCTGGCATTATCGGTAATATTGTTAAGGCCAATGCCTCCATTTCAGGGGCAGATGTTGGTTGCCAGGGTGAGGTGGGGACTGCCTGTGCGATGGCTTCCGCCGCAGCCACACAATTGAGTGGCGGAAGTATCTTCCAGGTGGAATATGCTGCAGAAATGGGACTGGAGCATCATCTTGGCTTAACCTGCGATCCGGTGGCCGGACTCGTGCAGGTACCCTGCATTGAGCGCAATGCCTTTGCCGCCGCACGGGCCATCAATCATAACAACTATGCCATGCTTTCCGACGGCCGCCACATGATAAGTTTTGATAAAATTGTACAGACTATGGCACAGACCGGCCATGATTTACCCTCTATCTACAAGGAAACCTCCGAGGGTGGACTGGCTCATTTTCATGTTATAAAATAAAAAAAAAGACCCCGGCACTTTTCGCAACGGGGTCTTTTCTTTTATTTTATCCGTTTATCGGATCATCTCAATGCTGCGTTTTACGAAATTGGCAAGAGCCTCTCCCTTCAGCATGTTGTTGGCCAGGAATGCCAGGTCGACCAATTGATTGGTCAAAGGATTTCCGGCCCCAAACTGCTCGAGTATTACTCTTTTTTCGGATTCAACCCGGGAGGTCTTTTCCCGTAGTTCATTCATCAGGTCCTTTTCTTCCTGCGGAACTTCTTCATCTTTCTTCCCCTCTTTCATTTTTTCCAGCGAACTTTTCTGATCGCTTAACCTGGAAATTTCAGCTTTGAATTTTCCGAGATCGTCACTCAGTTGTGACTCTTTTTCATCTAGAACCTTCTTTACCAAAGGGTGTGAAAGATTCACAACCAGGTTGTAGGAATCTGGCATCTCACCATAAAAACTCATTCCGGCCTGCATTTTTGACATGTCTTTCATCCGGCGCATAAACTCGTTCTGGGTAATAACCATAGGCGACCCATTTTCTCCAAGATCCTGGAAGTCAATGACGAACTGACCTCTTTCTTTTGGAATTACTGCCTGGAAGATCGGACTCAGTTCATTTTTCTCTTCCGTTGAAAGTGTAGAAGATTTATGATCCTCTTTAACAATCAGTTTGTCGACAACATCTGCATCTACCCGCACAAAATGGGATTCCGGATATTTTTGTTCGAAGTGATTCAGGAGTGGTGTTGCAAGTACATCATCCATCAGAAGAACATCATAACCCTTGCTTTTGGCCGCATCGATGAAGCTGAACTGTGACTCCTGATTGGTTGCATACAGGTAGACAAGTTTTTTGTCTTTATCGGTCTGTCCGGGTTCAATCAATGCTTTATATTCATCCCAGGTGAACAGTTTTTTATCGGTATTGGTGAAGAAAAAGAATTTAAGCGCTTTTTCGTAAAATTTCTCATCTGTTAGCATCCCATATTCGATAAAGAGCTTCAGATCATTCCATTTCTCTTCCAGTTCGCTGCGGTTATCCTTGAAGATATCCTGCAACCTGTCGGCTACTTTCTTCGTAATATGGCTGCTGATTTTCCTTACGTTGGAATCATTCTGGAGATAGGAACGAGAGACATTTAGCGGGATATCCGGAGAATCCAGGACTCCGTGAAGAAGGGTGAGGAATTCGGGTACGATACCCTCCACTGAATCAGTAACGAAAACCTGGTTGCTATAGAGTTGAATCTTGTTTTTCTGGACTTCAAAATTGTTCTTCAATTTGGGGAAATAGAGTATTCCTGTCAGGTTGAAAGGATAATCAACATTGAGGTGTATGTTGAATAGCGGCTCGTCCGCCATAGGGTACAACTGATGGTAGAAATTGTTGTAGTCCTCGTCTTTCAGGTCGACAGGCTTCTTTGTCCATGCGGGGGATATGTCGTTGATTTGATTGTCTTCCGCTGTATCCTCATATTTGCTGTCTTTCCATTCTTTCTTTTTTCCGAACAGAACCGGTACCGGAAGGAATTTGCAATATTTGTTCAATAACTCGGAGATCCTGTTTTCTTCCAGGAATTCCAGGGAGTCTGAATTCAGGTGCATAACGATGTCAGTGCCAACTTCCGCCTTCTCTGTCTCCTCCATTGTGAATTCAGGAGAGCCATCGCAAACCCAGCGAATTGCCCTGGAATTTTTCTTGTGTGATTTTGATATGATTTCAACTTCCTCCGAAACCATAAATGACGAATAGAAGCCAAGTCCAAAGTGTCCTATAATCGCATTAGCATCGTTTTTGTATTTCTTCAAAAATTCATCGGCACCTGAAAATGCGATCTGGTTTATGTATTTTTCGACCTCGTCGGCGGTCATGCCGATGCCTTTATCCGACACAGTCAGCGTTTTTTTGTCTTTGTCAAGCACAATTCTGACGCTCAATCCGGCTATATCACCACTATATTTGCCTGCTGAAGCCAGTGTTTTCAGTTTCTGGGAGGCATCGACAGCATTGGAAACTATCTCACGAAGAAAAATATCGTGATCTGAGTAGAGAAATTTTTTGATAATTGGGAAGAGGTTTTCACTGGTAACCCCGATTTTTCCTTTCATATACAATCCTATTTTAAGTTATTGTTTTCTTTTGATAAAGGCGAATGATCAAAGCCTATGCCAATGGATCCGGTCTGACTATATGGCAGTTTTAAAGATGCTTCAAAAGTCCTGCCGGCAATGAAAACTGTAAAATTGTCAATACCGGACTTGATCCTGTAACTTGAAATTGATGGGTTGTGAATGGGGTTGCCTGATCCTGCAATGAAAATTGTCGATTAATCTAAGACGTTGAAATATTGTATTTTACTACAATTTTCTGTGAAAATAACTCGTTTTGATTTCAACATTTGTGTGCCTGGTAATTGCGGGATAAGGTCAAAACGGCGTTACAGGGAGAGGCCTGGAACCGATAAATCCGGAAAGGAAAAAAGCACGGGAGGAGCGTCTCGAACGCCCGACACCTGGTTTT
>CAZDLO010000086.1:6750-15346 GCA_964506325.1 uncultured Tangfeifania sp. | reverse complement strand
CAGGGGCTTGACACCGTTGATGCCAATATCCATCTCGGATTTGATCCTGATCAGCGGGAATATGGTGTCGGAGCACAGATCCTTTCAAGCCTGGGCGTCAGCAAGATGAAACTCATCACCAACAACCCGGTGAAGCGCGTTGGACTCGAGTCTTTTTGCCTCAAGGTGGTTGAAACCATCCCCATTGAAGTAAAATCGAATCCCTTCAATGAATTTTACCTGCGAACCAAAAGGGACAGGATGGGCCATTCACTGGATTCTATTCTGTAAGCCGTGCAGGCAGTTCGATTGATAGATAAATATGGCTTCAGGAATATTCCTGTTTGCCGCTAAATACCAGAATCCAATTTTTTTGTATTACTGATGGAAGATAATATCAGATACGGGGATGAATTGATCAGGGGAGTGGATTATGAACTTTCACCCGAGGGTTACAGGGTCCTGACGGAAAAATACCTGGCAGAAAGGGGTTATTGTTGCGGAAACGGATGTAAGAATTGTCCCTATTATCCCAAAGCCACCAAAGGGAATACCCGTTTAAAGTAACAAAGGGAGTCGCAGTTTATTCATCACTGCTAAAAAACAACAGGCAATGACCGGCAAAGAGCTTCGTATAGTATTCATGGGAACACCTGATTTCGCTGTTGCGAGCCTGGATGCCCTTGTCCGGAACGGATACAATATCGTTGGGGTGGTGACTGCTCCGGACAAACCGGCGGGCAGGGGACAGAAACTTCACCAATCAGCTGTCAAGACCTTTGCGGAAGAACACGGACTTCCTGTTTTGCAACCGGAGAAATTAAAGGATGAAAAATTCCTGTCCGACCTGGAATCACTCCATCCTGACCTGCAAATAATCGTTGCCTTCAGGATGCTTCCCGAAGCAGTATGGAAATTGCCTGTCATGGGCACTTTCAATCTTCATGGTTCCCTGTTGCCAAGGTACCGCGGTGCTGCTCCTCTCAACCATGCCATAATGAACGGAGACAGCGAAAGCGGTGTTACTACTTTTCTGCTGAAGCAGGAGATCGATACAGGAAATATCCTATTCCGGGAGAAAATTGCGGTCTCAAAAGAGTTGACTGTCGGAGAACTTCATGATCAGCTGATGGTTACAGGGGCCGGACTGGTTCTGAAAACAGTTGATGCTCTTGCAGAGGGAAGTGTGGTTCCTGTATCACAGGAGATGCTGGAGATTGACCCTGCAAGGTTGCATGCGCCTAAAATATTCAAGGAGGACTGCCGGATTGACTGGAGCCTTGAGACCGAAATCAATCACAATAAAATCAGGGGATTAAGCCCCTATCCTACCGCATGGACGGAGTTAACAATTCCATCGAAGGACAGGATCTCACTCAAGATTTTCAGAACTCAGCCGGAGTATTGCCAGCACCGGCAGGAACCCGGAACGATCCTTTCCGATCAAAAGAAATGGATGAAAATCGCTTCAACCAACGGGTATTTATGGATCACTGACCTGCAACTTGCCGGTAAGAAAAGAATGGGAATAGAAGAATTCCTGAGAGGTTTCCCCAATATAGCAGATTACAAGGCCCAATAGGTTTCCCGGTCAATGAGAGCCGTGTAATTATTTATTTTTCTTCCGCAACGACAAAACATCTCCCGCATTGACAGCTCTGTTGTTGCCAATCCCATTTAATTTCCTTAATGACTGGAGTTTTATGCCGTACCATTGTGAAATGGAGCGGAGACTCTCCCCTTGTTGCACCACATGCCAGTCATTCCCCCTGGGGGCTTTTGACCGCTTGGACTGAAGGTAAACCGGCTCACCTGGTTCGGGAGTATCCCCGGACTGCGCATCGTTGTACTGATAAATCTGCCAGTCTCTGATGCCACATTCAGCTGCTATCCGGCCATAATCATCCCCGTCCATGGCAGTGACAGACTTCTTCCTGTTTCTTTTCTCGATGGTACGAGGCTGGTAACCGGATACAACGGCAACCTCACTTTGTGCAGGTTTTTTCCTGAGAAAGCCAAAGAAGGAAAATCGCCTGTGCTGATTTTCAGGAGCTTGTACGTATTTTGAGTCAAACTGATCGAGTTCGTACAAACGGTAATCTTCAATGATCTTTATCAGTTTACCGGGATAAGCCGGGTCGGTTGCATATCCTGCCTGTTTCAGCCCATGGGCCCATTTCCTGAAATCCCTGATGTCATAGTTGAACAGAAAACTGTACCTGTTACTTGTTACGAGGAACTGTGAATGATCCCTGAATGACTCCTCTGAAGTCCTGTATTTTCTGAAACATTCTCCTGCCTCATCGTCGTTATGCTTTACTGATGGCCCGGTCCAGTTACTTTTGCATTTGATTCCGAAATGGTTATTGGACTTCCTGGTCAGTTCGGAATTTCCATCGCGCGACTCGAGGCATGCCTGTGCCATTGTAATACTCGCAGGGATTCGAAAATCGATCATTTCCTGCACTGCAATCCGTGCATACCTGTCTATGTATCCCTGTCTGCTGGTTTTCTCCTGCGAGGCACCGGACACATTCAACGCGCATGCCAGGATAAATAAAAAAAATGCTGATTGTATTTTGCCTTTAACCATTAACTATTGTTTGTGCCAAAGTTAAAAATTTAGGGTCAATGATTTGGGAAAACCTCTGCAATAGGTGAAGAAAATTCAATCCTAAGGTTGAGAAGGACATTCAAACAGGTGAACAACTCTTTCTTTTTTCAGCCGGTTACCGTTCAAGTGTCAATAAATTAAGGGAATATGCTTATTTTTGAATAGTGATAAAACAAATCAGTATGAAAGAGATACGACTTGAATATAAGGTAATGTCCTATGAGTCAATAGATGAATTACCGGAAAACTCACAAAAAATGATAACTCTTGCCAGGGATGCGGCATTACGTGCTTACGCCCCATATTCGGGATACAGGGTCGGAGCCTCTGTATTGCTGGAAAACGGAGAAATAATTACCGGCAATAACCAGGAAAATGCGGCCTATCCATCCTCTCTTTGTGCAGAGAGGACTGCATTGTTTTATGCCTCATCAAGGTTTCCGGGAATAGCTGTCCGCACCCTTGCGGTATCCACTGTATCCAACCCTATCCTGCCCGGCGAATTTGCCAAACCCTGCGGAAGCTGCCGGCAGGTAATAGCCGAATACGAGGATCTTGGAGGTAACCCTATTGAGATCATCCTGGATGGACCTACCTCCATCATGGTGTTGGAAGGAATTGATGGTTTGCTCCCGTTCCGGTTTAAAAAAGAAGACTTGAAGAAGAAGTTATGAATTATGAATTAGGAATTAGGAGTTATGAGTTATGAGTTAGGAGATAAAAAAACCTGAATCGGTGTGATTCAGGTTTTTTTATTTGAACAGATTGTTACCTGGGTCCGCCGCCACCGCCTTGCCTGGCTTTGCGCATTTCTTCCTGTTTTGCGACGTATTTGGCATATTGGTCTGCAGTTAAAACTCCTTTTAATTCTGCATCCTGTTTATCCCTAAGTTCTTTCAAGGGCTCGCGTATAGCATCGCGATCCTGCGCTTTTGCAAAAAGGGCCGACATCTCTTTGGCATATTTCAGGCTCACTGCCTCTACCTTAGCTTTGGTAGCAGCATCGCAACCAGTTGCCTCGACGATTAAATCGGTCTGACGTTTGGCTCTCTCTTCAGGAGTTCTGTTTTGTGGTTGTCCATTAGCTGTGATAACCATCATCCAAAGTAAGGATGACACAAAAAAAAGTTTTTTAATCATATTACAATTTTTTAGTTATGGTTATTTGACTCCTTTGCATTCAATTGGTTTAACCACCCCTTGTGAAAAATGACAACCGGTCCTTTCATCTCAGCTATCTAGCTGCCATGCTGAGTCTTACAGAGCCAGTCCTGCCACTCCAAAACCACCTCCGTCAAATTCGCCACCTGAAACGGCAGAGGCCTTTCCTTAATTGACCGGAGTGATTTGGGAATCAAAAGCAGAATAAAATTCTCGCGGCCGGCCGGGAGGGAGAAACACCTGAGGGAGAGAACGGAAAATTTTTGTTTTCCGTAACTCATTTATCCCATACTGTTGTATTTTTGAGGGAACAAAATCTGCCTGATGAGCATTGACCACTTTCCTTCAAAATTACTGGAGAATGCAGTTTCTGAGTTCGCCAAATTGCCTGGCATCGGGAAAAAGACAGCCCTGAGGCTGGTTTTGCATATGCTGAAAAGAGAATCTGATGAGGTCCACCGTTTTTGTGAAGCACTGACCCGGTTGAAAGATGAAGTAAAACACTGCCAGGTTTGCCACAACATTTCCGACACCGGTGTCTGTAACATTTGCAGTAACAACTCACGTGACCGGGCCATTGTTTGCGTGGTAGAAAACATCAGGGATGTGATGTCCATTGAGAACACGCAGCAATACCGGGGAGTTTACCATGTATTGGGTGGAATTATCTCACCAATGGATGGAATTGGTCCATCAGACCTGGAGATAGAATCCCTCCTCAAAAGAGTGGAAGAGGGTGGAATCCGGGAGGTCATATTTGCCTTAAGCACCACCATGGAAGGAGACAGCACCAATTTTTACCTGTTCAGGAAGCTGAAAAACACCAGTATCCGCATTACGACCCTGGCACGGGGCGTTTCCGTGGGCGATGAACTTGAATTTACCGATGAGCTGACCCTCGGCCGGTCGATCGTCAACCGGTTGTTGTACGAACAGATCATCTCCTGATCTCCGGGCAGTTCCATATTCAGCAAAGAGACTGATAAAGGTATTTTACTGCAGCCGACGATGCCATTGTCATTTTTTGTATCATTATGGAGTAATAAATTCACCGCCTAAGGATTTAACCAGCGACCAAGAGCTATGACGAGAACATACCTGAAAGATAACCTGGTTAGCCTGCGAGCCCTGGAGCCCGCAGACATCGACCTGCTTTACTCCTGGGAAAACAGCGAGGAAAACTGGACTGTCAGCCAAACAATTTCCCCTTTTTCGAAACACATACTGGCTCTTTACATCCAGAATTCAGACAAGGATATTTATGAATCCAGGCAGCTCCGGCTGATGATAGACACTTTGCAGGGTGAGACTGTAGGGGCCATTGACCTGTTTGATTTTGATCCTTACAATTCAAGGGTTGGCATTGGAATCCTGGTTCACCGGGTGGAAAACCGGTCGAAAGGTTATGCTTCCGCTGCGCTTGCCCTTATGATTGATTACTGCTTTGAAAAACTAGGACTGCACCAGGTTTATGCAAACATTCTGACCGAAAATGAGCATAGTATCAGATTGTTCGGCAAGGCCGGGTTTAGGGTGACCGGCACAAAGAAGGACTGGGTGAGAGAAGGCGGTACATGGCTGGATGAAAATATTTTCCAGCTGATAAGGAAGGAGTGAGGAGTTATGAATTATGAGTTATGAGTTATGAGTTAGCTTTCCGGGAGGAGGAGGGCCGAGTAGAGGGGAATTTCGGGCAGGAAAACATAAGTGAGATTCTTTTTGTCGATTCTGCAGCAGAAATGGGAGAGACCGTTGCTGACCACCAAGAAATCGACCTGAAATTCGAAATTGTACCTCACGATCTGGTCAAATACTTTTTGGGTGATCTTTACTTCGGGAGATTTGCATTCCACAAGCAGCAACGGTTTTCCTGAAGTTGAGAAGACAACCGCGTCAGCCCGAAAAACCTGCCGGTTGATTTGCAGTGAATGTTCCAGTGCCATTAACGAGGCAGGGAAATTCCTCTCTTCCACCAGGTAACGAATAAAATTCTGGCGCACCCATTCTTCCGGGGTTAATTTTACCCACCTGTGCCTGAAGGAATCGAAAATCAATAATCTGCCCTCTTTTTTGACGGTTTTGAAATCGTATGCTGGTAAATTTAATTGCATCTTTACTGAAAATCTTTTTAAATCTAAAATTTTTATTTCCAATTCAGCCAACATAAACCAAAAAGCAGATAATTTTGCAGAAAAGCGCCTATGAAGACGAAAGAAGAAATTGTTCAGAACTGGTTACCCCGATATACGGGAAGACCCCTGGACCAATTTACCAAACACATCCTGCTGACAAATTTTCAAACCTATGTCGAAAATTTTGCCGAAAAGTTTGGGGTACCAATTGTCGGTGAAGATACAACGATGCCTAACGCAAGCGCCAACGGCATCACCATTATCAACTTCGGCATGGGCAGTCCCAATGCTGCGACCATTATGGACCTGCTCAGTGCCGTGACTCCTGACGCGGTTCTGTTCCTTGGAAAATGCGGCGGGCTAAAACGCAAAAGTGAACTTGGCAACCTTATATTACCGATTGCTGCCATCCGAAGTGACGGTACATCCAATGATTATCTGCCGCCTGAGGTGCCTGCGCTGCCGGCTTTCAGCCTCCAGCGTGCTGTTTCGTCCACCATTCGTGACCTCGGACTGGATTATTGGACCGGTACAGTTTTTACAACCAACAAAAGAGTTTGGGAATACGATGAGCGTTTCAAGAAATATCTAATCAAGACCCGTGCCATGGCCATTGACATGGAAACTGCCACCATTTTTACGGTTGGTTTTTGCAACTCCATCCCTTGTGGAGCACTCCTCCTGGTTTCAGACCAACCCATGATATCCACCGGAGTAAAGACGCAGGAAAGCGACAAGGAGGTGACCCGTTTATTTGTAAACACCCATCTGGAAGTTGGCATAAGTGCCCTTATGGAGATTATCAATGACGGAAGATCTGTCAAACACCTGAAATTCTGATTGGATGGAATACCAGGATATTTTGGCCGAACTCAAGCTTAAAAAATACGGCACTGTCTATTTTCTGGAAGGTGAAGAGCCCTATTACATAGATCTAATAAGTGATTACATCCTGGAAAATGTGCTCACTGACAGTGAAAAATCTTTCAACCAGACTTTACTTTACGGCAAGGATATTACGCTTGACACCATACTGACTTCTGCCAGGAGATACCCGATGATGTCTGAAAGACAGGTTGTTGTTGTCAGGGAAGCCCAAAACCTCAGGGACATCGAAGAACTGGCTTCGTATGTTGAAAAACCTGCTCCCACCACCCTGCTGGTCCTGTGTTACAAATACAAAACCATCGACAAGCGCAAAAAATTGTACAAGGCCGTTCAGAAAAACGGAATCTACTTTGAATCGAAGGTGTTGTATGAAAGCAAGGTTCCGGACTGGATAATAACCTACCTCAAGACACAGCGGCTCGGAATTGAGCCTAAAGCGGTTCAGATGATCACCGATCATGTGGGAAACAACCTTCAGCGTATTGTGAACGAACTGGATAAGGTTGTTTTTTCAGCTGTTCCCGGTACCAGCATCACGGTAGATGATGTTGAAAAAAATATTGGAATCAGCAAAGAATACAATCCATTCGAATTTCAGAAAGCACTCGGAGGTAAAGACCTGTACAAAGCAAACAGAATTGTCAATTACCTTATTGAGAACGAGAAAGGCAATCCGATGCCTGTGATATCAGGTATCCTGATAGCTTTTTTCAGGAAACTGCTTACTTATCATTCCCTTGAGAACAAGAGCAACAACAGCGAGGTAGCTCAACGCCTGGGGGTAAGTCCCTATTTTGTAAATGATTACCTTGCTGCCGGCAAAAATTATCCCCTTCAGAAAGCCATACTGGCACTCTCCCTACTACGGGAATACGATCTTCGTTCGAAAGGTGCCCGGGGCGGAACCACTGACAACGGGGAACTTTTGCGCGAATTAACCTACAAAATTTTACACCTGTAACAAATGGCTTCAATCACTTTAATGTTGGTAATTATTATCTCGCTTACCTCCGGAATGGCTTTTTACAACAGGGATGTCATTGAACAATTCCAGTTCAATGCATTCAAGATTTATCACAAGAAGCAGTTCTACCGCCTTGTTTCACATGCGCTGGTTCATGCAAACTGGGAGCACCTTATTGTCAACATGGTTGTTCTCTGGTCATTTGGAGGCCTCGTTGAACACTATTTTAAAATGAATTTCGGGGGAAATTCTTCCTATTACTACCTTGCCCTTTTTGTTGGTTCGGTTATTTTCTCCAGCGTGTGGTCGCTTATCAAGCAGCGGAACAATTATTATTACAATGCTGTTGGTGCTTCAGGCGCTGTCTCTGCAGTTCTGTTTGCCGCCATTTTCTTTAACCCGTGGGAGAGTATCTATTTCTTTGGTATTCTGCCAATGCCGGGCATTATATTCGGATTGCTGTACCTCTATTACTCATTCTACATGAGCCGGAAAAAGATGGACAATATCGGGCACGACGCCCATTTCCTGGGCGCCATCATCGGATTCTGTACCCCCATAATTTTCAGGCCTTCGCTGATCTGGGACTTTATCAATCTTCTCTTCTCCCCGACCATGCATTAAGTCGAGATAATTTTTAAAAAGCGAAAAGAGCATTCGTATATATCGCCAGCCGGACTATTATAAAATTTTCGGGATTTCATCTGGCAATTAAAAAATAGACAATAGCCAAATGACTTACACATGAGAAAGTTTTCCAATCGAGTGAAAATGATTTTTGTGTAATCCATCTGACAATTAAAAACAGACAATACCCAGATGACTTACACATGAGACAGTTTTCCAATCGAGTGAAAA
>CAZDLO010000086.1:0-6650 GCA_964506325.1 uncultured Tangfeifania sp. | reverse complement strand
TTACACATGAGACAGTTTTCCAATCGAGTGAAAACGATTATTGTGTAATCCATCTGACAATTAAAAACAGACAATACACAGATGAAAGGTGGATATTTCTTGTACAATGGCAGGTTTTTCAAAGAAAGTGAAGCCGTTTTCACCTTGTCTGACCTGGAGAACAGAACTTCAGGATTCTCCGAGTCTTTTCGTGCCGAGTACAATGAAGTTCTTTTCCTGGTTTCTGTTTCAGCTCATATCATTGCATCGGCCAACTCAATTGGCATGGATCCTACCGGTGTGGCAGATGCCGGAGGAAAATTACTGCAGAAGGATGTTTCAAGGTTATTGAATAAGAATAAACTCTACCAGGCAGCAAAGGTTACGATACGGATATTCCCTTCCGACAACCAGATAAATACCATCCTTACTGCGGAGGAGATTGAAAAGGGCTACTATCCGCTGAAGGAACCCGGATTGCTTCTTTCATTTTACAAGGACCAGAGAAAGGAGGCAAAACCTGAATTTACTTATTCCCCTTCCGGTTTTTTTGTTCAGAAATCGGCAGAACGCTATGCTTCAGATTTCAACGAACCGGACATGATAATCCTTAACAGCGAAGGTTTTGCCTGTGAAAGTTTGGGAGGCTCATTTGCCTTCATTGATAAGGGGATGGTATATTTTACTTCAGGTAGTTCGGGTGGCTATAAATGTGCCATCAGGGATGAGGTCGTTAAAAGTGTTAAAAAGGCAGGGTTTAATCCGCAGGACACTGAGAATATCACCCGTGAGAACCTGCTCGGGGCGGAAGAGGTTTTTCTTTTTGACGCCTGCCACGGTATCAGAAACGTATTGGGATTAGAAGACCAGCGCTATTTCAGCACCAAAACGAGGCTGATATCTGCGGAACTGACCTCCCTGGCCATGCAGGACCGCAGACAAAAAGATTGATGGCTCAAGGGTCTTCCCTTTTTGACCAGCAGGAAACGCCCCACCCTGCCTGGAATAGGGTCAGTGTCTGTAGCCAGGAATATCACTTTCTCACTTATGAGTTTTTGAAATTCATGCCAGAAGTGCTTTCAACCGCTTAGGGTAAAGATTCCATTTACAGGGCAACTATTCTGACTTCAATCCTGCGGTTCAGTGCATGTTCCTCTTCGCTGCAATCCACCCTGTCTGCGCACCTGTTAAGGAGCATAGACTCACCATATCCCTTCCAGGTGACCCTTCCGGCAGCAATACCTTTGGAACTCAGGTAACCGGCAGCGGATTCTGCACGCGATTCAGACAGTCGCATGTTGTACCTTGCCGAGGATCTGCAATCCGTGTGCGACTGAAGTTCAACGGTCATGGAGGGATGTTCGGTCATCAACCGGACCAGTTTATCCAGGATAATTCCGGCGTCAGGGCGTATGTCGTATTTGTCGAGATCGAAACAGATACCTTCGAGGCTAACAGTATCACCGGAACAATATAAGGGGACGGCAACACTGATGATTGAATCCCTGACCATACCTTTGGTGGAGAAAGTGTACCCGGCGGCGCTGCATTGCCTTCCACCCGGCACATCGCCTGTTGAAACCAGGTAATCGGTTTCAGAATCAAGGTCAAAACTGAATTTGCCATTGGCATCACTCCTGGTTTCCCCGATCCAGCCTGAGGATGGGTTGTGCAGTTTTACAACTGCCTGTAACGGTTTCCTGTCACTGGCCGAATAAACCAGTCCAAGGGCAGAAAAGAAAGGAGCTTCCCTTTCGAGGGGTATCAGTAAAGTGTCGCTTTGGTGGAATTGTCCACGGTCAGGGGCAAGCACTGTGGGTTTGTATTTGTTACAACTGCCGGCAAATCTGTATGACCTGAAAGGATCCAATGCTACCATTGCCTTTCCGGGAAAGACCTGGCTGATTTCCTGTGGTGAAGTACCAACCTGGCTGATCTTAATGCGGGCACCCGGAATCACCTTATTCGTGCGGGTATCTACAGCCATAACGACCAGGTTTCTCCTATCACAGGTGACACTGTAAATATCATCATCCCTCAAGCCATGTTTCCTGTTTGAGCTAAAATATCCCTTTTCGCCAAATCCTCCGGGGATATAGCCAAAATCGTCAAACCTGGTATTCAAAGGGTAACCCGGATTGACCGGAGGTTCAAATACTGATTCCTGCCTGGCTGCAAAAAAGAGATCCAGTCCACCCAATCCCGGAATGCCATTGGAGGCAAACCAAAGGTTCCCCTCTCCATCCATATTCGGAAACACTTCATAACCGGGAGTATTAATTCCGGAACCAAGATTCTCAGGTGTTCCCCAGAAGACATTTCCAACAGAATCCCTGCTCCTGCGTGAAACATACAGGTCCATTCCTCCATAACCTCCCGGCATATCAGAGGAAAAGAACAGTTCCCTTCCATCCGGGCTGAGAGCCGGGTGTTCAACAGAATAATTGATGTTGTTAAGGTTCAGCGGGGTAAGGCTTGTCCATTTTTTATTCTCCTTGTCCAGGACAGCCTGGAACATTCCCAGGGTGTTGATCCCTTCCTGGTTCCTGTGCAGTTTCAGATGGTCGCTGTTGCTCCGTGTGAACAGGATTGTGTCCTGATTTCTGTTAAAAGTTACCGGACCCTCATGGTAAACTGAATTCAGGTTGTCTGAGAAGAGGGAGGCTACTTCCGAATCCGGATCTGCCACAAAAAGGTCGAGGAACGGAGATTGGGTCCAGTTGTAACTGGTGCGCAGATTGGTAAAGCCGGAGCGGTCGCTCGAGAAGACTATTGCATTGCCGTAGCGGGCAGGACTGAAATCGTCGGCCCGGGAAGAAAAAGGGGTCCCGGAAATTTTAATGCGTGCAGAATCAAGGTAAAAGAGCTGCATATTGTTGTAGGCCTTCACAAAGCTTTTCCAGCGGTTGTTTCCAATGCTATCCTTGCCAAGTTTTTCGTAAAATCGGGCGGCAAGGTTGTATTTTCCATTTCTGGCAAGGGACTGCGCATATTTCAGCATATATTCCGCCTTAGTACTGTCCCTGGCAATCAGCTCCCTGTAACAACGTTCCGCATTGTTATTGTCATTGACATGGTCGTAGATTGTTGCCAGTTTCAGGTAGAGTTGTGCATCTTCAGGATTTTTACTGACCAGCTGTTCGTACAAAGGAATAGCCTTGGAGAAGTAAAAATTATTGTAATACGCATCTGCCATTTTTCTAATGATGAATTTATCCTGAGCTGTCAAAGCAGCAGGCACCAACAAGCAGATTAAAAAGAGTTTGTACTTCATACCAAATTAATTTTTAAAAAAATCGTGGTGTCAGAATTTTGCCTTTGGAAAAATCAAATTGGTACCGCAGAACGACCTCATGTGAGCCGCTGGTAATAGAACTCAGCTCATTGGTAGAATATTCATAGCAGTAACCCAGGCAGAGCTGCTGGTTCAGCCTTACCTGCGTCAAAAAGTTTACAGAGGCATTGCTCCTGTATCCGATACCCAGGTACAGCACGTCGACCAACGAAAAAACGCCATTGACATCGGCTTCCAGCGGAGCACCGGGGACATATTTCAACAGGACAGAGGGCTGGAATTTCATGGCAGGAGAAAGGTCCAGCAGGTAGCCTGTGTTCAGGAAGAAGTGACTTACCACATTAACAGACACATCATTGGCTGTATTTGGATAAAGCCTGTTCTGAATTGCTTTCCCCAGAATATCGGTGACCGATAGACCGGCATAATAACGATCCCGGTAATAATAGGCTCCACAGCTGAAATTGGGTAACACCATATGGTAATCCGTGACGAATGCAGGGTCAACGGTTGTATCATCCGAATGCCTGACTTCAGAATTCGTAGAATTGAAGAAGCCTGCACCTGCCTCAAGTCCCAGGGTAAGAACGCTCTTCTGAAACTTCAGCTTGTAGGAATAAATACCGGAAACAGTTGTATGATCTGTTACTCCGATCTTGTCAAAAAAGACATTCAGTCCCAGGCTTATCTTTTCATTCTTTATTGGTGAATCCAAAGAAACACCCCCTGTCACCGGCGCCCCCGGAATATTGACCCACTGATTACGGTACAACACAGTAGCATTCAGGACCTCCCTTGTTCCTGCGTATGCAGGATTGATCAGTAATCCATTGAAGACATACAGGGAATACATTGGATCCTGTTGGGTATATCCTTTGAATGCCAGTGCGGTAAACAGTATTAATGTTGCTATTTTCCTGATCATTTTATTATCTGTTTAAGGTAAGATAACCAACTCGTTCCTTCTCTCCATTGCTGAAGTTAATGGTGTAGAAATAGGTGCCTCCAGGCAACTGATTAGTAATCAGCATTCCTACATTTGCCATGCCTTCCCAGTCATTTTTATAGTAATCATTCGTATAGACCAGGTTACCCCATCTGTTGAATATTCGAAGTTTAACGATATACTGATCTGCGCCCTTGATGACGAAATAGTCATTGATACCGTCTCCGTTCGGTGAAAAACCTCCCGGAATAAATATCTCTGATTTTTCCACAACGATGAAGACAAAATCGGAAGTAGTGCTGTACTGACTTCCATCGAAGGCCGACCAACGGAATGAGTCGTCACCGGTAAAGTCCTGCACAGGAACATAAGAAAGCTTGTTCAGTTCCGCCAGCAATATTTCCTGTCCAATTCCAACAGTTATGCCGGAAAGCTGAAGCAGACCGTGTGAAGGCAGGGATTCAACCCTGACAGAAACAAGCTGCCTGCCGTTGTACCCTGTAAAACCGGATGTATACTCGCTCTGGCTGAATAACAGGGTCTGATTTTGCTTGATTGTCTCATGAATCGCAGAGATTTCAGGAGGGTTAACAGGCAAGGCAACCGGTGTAACAGTAATATCAATCTGGCCTTGTGAGCAATAATCCCCGATACCGTTTTTACATACCTGGTAGATAATTAAATCGACACCAACAAAGTCCCTGTTCGGAGTATACAGTACCTCGCCAGTGGTTGAAAGTGATACCTTTCCGTTGATGGATGGCAGGAGAAACTTAACAGTAAGCTTATCTCCGTCGGTGTTGGAAACACCAGTCAGCACGTCGGTTTTCTCCGGACCGGTATTCTGCTTCATGGTAATGGTTAAAAATCTATTGGGCAGAACCGGGTAATCATTGACAGGCATTACATTTATGACAACGGTACCAGTAGCACACAGACCCGGGGTATCATTATCGCATACCCGGAAAGATAGGTAATCTTTCCCGTTGAAATCCTGATCAGGCTTGTATAGGATGTTTCCATTGACATCGAAGACAGCACTTCCATGCTGAGGTTTGACGACGAAGGATATCTGCAGGGTATCTTTGTCAAAATCCGTTACACTGCCTAATCCGGGTATGAACTCAGGTCCTGAATCCTCGTTCATTGTTACAACCTGTGCCGGGTTTAAAATAACCGGTGCATGATTCACGTGTATTACGTTAATTATTACACTGGCAGTTGTACAAAGAGATGGTGTTCCATTGTCGCAGACCCTGTAGACAAAGCTGTCAACCCCGTAGAAATCAGCAGCTGGAACATAAACGTAGGTTCCGTCGCCATTGTATTGCAATATTCCATGCGCAGGAACGGTAACCGGCTGTGCACTGACCTTCAGCACATCAGCATCGGGATCGCTGTCATTCAGGAGCACGGAGATGCCGTTCAGTGTATTGCCCTGGTAAATCGTTACTGAGTCATTCAGCGCTACCGGAGCATCATTCACCGGCACAACAGTGATTATCAGTCGGGCGACGGATATGCCACCCTGTCCGTTGTTGATGGTATACCAGGCAACCGGAACAGGTCCGAAATAATCCGGCACTGGGGTAAAGGTGAATTTGCCATCTCCGTTGAGCGTCATGGTTCCCACCCCTCCAAATGTCACAGTACTGCCTGGCTCATAGGTAACTCCAAGCGCATCAAACTTCTGAACTGACACTGAAATACCATCCGGATTGCTGTCATTGGTGAGGACATTACCTCCTACAGGAGTATCCTCATCCGTTACGACCAGGTCATCATTGGCGTTAACTGACGGAAGTACGGTAACCAATATGGATGCATCATCCATGTTGTCCGGATTATCCAGTTCAGCAATCCTGTAGGTAAGGGTAAAGGTCCCAGGGTCAGTTCCCGGCAAAACGACTACAGCAGTTTCACGGAGTACCACATTCGGAGAAGAGGAACCTATGAAGGTAACAGCCACACTTCCGGTTGTTGCCACAGCCCCGTCAAGGCGGTCATTGGCAAGAACATCCGCCACGGCAATACCACCGCTGTATCCGTTTGCACTTCCTGCATCATCAACAGCATCAATGATCAGGAATGGATCATCGTTGGTAATGGTACAGACAGCCTGGTTATCGAAAGTTACCAGGGCATTGGTTACAGCGCTGAGCCTGATGAAGAAATCTTCAGTCGGTTCATAACGGCTGTCGTTGATAAGCGGAACTGTGATGGTATGGCTCTCCCCGTTATTGCCGTTGAAAGTCAGTGTTCCTGTTGTCGTGGTATAATCGGCGGGCTGACCGGCGGTATTGCTTTCCGTCGCGAAATTGACGGTAAAGCTTCCACCGGTATTTCCAGTAAGTGTTACAGTAAATACGGCATTGCCATCCGATTCAGAACGGGATATGTCGGGGATGGCGAGGAAGGCTGCATCATCGT
>CAZDLO010000085.1:0-15494 GCA_964506325.1 uncultured Tangfeifania sp. | reverse complement strand
GTTTGAACTATACCTTCATGGAGCGTTACCTTTTGACTGTAACCATCCGTGATGACGGTTCCTCAAGATTCTCAAGCGGGACAAGATGGGGTCTTTTCCCTGCTGCCGCACTGGCATGGAAAGTGAAGGATGAATCCTTCCTGAAAAATGTCAATGCTGTTTCTGATCTTAAAGTCAGGCTTGGATGGGGTGTAACCGGTCAGCAGGACATAGGGTCTGATTTCCCCTATCTTCCGGTATACCGTGGAAGTACAGCGACAGCCCAGTACCAGTTTGGCAACACTTTCTACAATACACTTCGTCCCAATCCTTATGATGCCAACATCAAATGGGAGGAAACAACCACTTACAACCTTGGTTTGGATTTCGGATTCCTGAAGAACCGACTTACAGGTTCGCTGGATCTCTATAAAAGGGAAACCAAGGACTTGCTGAACTTCATTCCGATTGCTGCCGGAAGTAACTTTTCAAACTTCCTGACCACCAACGTTGGTAACCTTGAAAACAAAGGTATAGAATTGAACCTGAATGGTCAGATCATCAGGTCTAAAGATTGGACCTGGAGTGTTGGTTTCAATGCTGCTTACAATGAAAATGTAATTACAAAGCTGACCAAGACGGATGACCCGAATTATACCGGCGTCGACGTAGGTTCAATTGGCGGTGGTGTCGGTAACACCATCCAGAATCAGCGTGTCGGATTTCCTGCCAATTCATTCTATGTATTTCAGCAGGTATACGGATCCAACGGCATGCCCATCGAAGGTCTTTATGTTGACCGCACAGGTACCGGTGGTACTGTTACCAGTAACAACCTGAACAAATACCACTACAAGAAACCGGCTCCGGATTATACATTTGGAATCAACACCCGGTTAACCTACAAACAAATGGACTTCTCTTGTTCAGGAAGGGCAAATATTGGCAACTATGCGTACAACAACGTAGCCTCCGGTGCACTCTACTCAACCGTTTACAACCAGTCCGGATTCTACAACAACGTTCCCAAGCAGATCAACAACACGCAATTTACCAACACCCAGTATTTTTCTGACTTCTACGTTGAGAATGCATCATTCTTCAGAATGGACAACATGAGTGTCGGATACAATTTCGAGGAAGCCATCAAAACCAGGCTGAGCTTTACTGTCCAGAATGCCTTTACGATCACCAAGTACAGTGGGCTTGATCCTGAGGTTGCCGGTGGTATCGACAATAATTTCTACCCTCGTCCGAGAGTTTTTGTACTTGGCGTAAATCTTACATTCTAACTTTTATATAGGATAAGACATGAAAATTTATAAAATAAAATCAATAGCTGTCGTCTTTGCCGCACTGACGTTTACCGCTTGTGTCAAAGACCTGGATCTTACGCCGAAAGATCCCAATATTGTAACATCCCTTACTGTTTACGATTCTCCCGCAGCTTACAAGGAAGGGCTGGCAAAATTGTATGCCACTTTTGCCGTCAGCGGACAACAGGGTCCTGCCGGTCAGGCGGATATCGCAGGAATTGATGAAGGTTTCTCCAATTATCTCCGTCAATACTGGAACGCCCAGGAATTATCTACCGATGAGGCTGTTATGGCCTGGAATGATGCATCAATCAAAGACTTCCACTGGCAGACATGGGCACCCAACGATGTATTTATTGCCGCAGTTTATTCAAGAATTATGTTTACCGTTGCCCTTTGCAACGAGTATATTCGCGCAACTTCAGGTAAAACTGATGCCGACATGGTAAAATTCAATGCTGAAGCCAGGTTTCTCCGGGCTCTTGCTTACTACCATGCCCTTGATCTGTTTGGCAATCCTCCATTCGTAACCGAAGCGGATTCTCCGGGTGCATTTTTCCCGAAACAAACCACCCGTGCTGCACTCTTCACCTACGTTGAGACTGAACTCAAAGCCATTGAAAATTTGCTTGGAGCTCCGAAATTTGAATATGCAAGGGCTGATCAGGCTGCTGCCTGGACCCTTATGGCAAAACTGTACCTGAATGCAAAAATTTATACCGGACAGGAAAAGTACACCGAGTGTATCACCTATTCAGCTAAGGTAATTGCAGCTGGCTACACGCTTGCACCAAAATATGCCAACAACTTCGTGGCAGACAACAATGCCAGTCCTGAAATGATTCTGTCCATAACATCAGATGGTCAGCACACCCAGACTTATGGCGGAATGACTTACCTTATCCACGCAGCCATTGGCGGCAAGATGCCTCCTAAAGACTTTGGTGTTGGCGGAGGCTGGGGCGGTATCCGTACAACCAGCGCTTTTGTTGCTAAATTTTCGGACAATACTGGGGCTACCGACAAAAGGGCCATGTTCTTTTCAACCGGCCAAACGCTTGAAATAGCCGATATCAGTCTGTTTACCGACGGATGGGCAATTTCCAAATACTCAAACCTCACTTCCACCGGGGCTGCTGCTCCTCATGCACATCCTGACTTTGTGGACACTGATTTTCCTCTGTTCCGCCTGGCAGATGTATACCTGATGTATGCTGAAGCAGTTCTCAGGGGAGGAGCAGGCGGCAACGCCACCAATGCACTGGGTTACGTCAATTCATTGCGCCAGAGAGCCTATGGCAATGCCAACGGCAATATTACATCGGCCCAGATGACACTGGACTTTATCCTGGACGAACGTGCACGTGAATTGTATTGGGAAGGCCACCGCAGGACAGACCTTATCCGTTACGGTAAATTTACCGGCGGAACCTACCTGTGGCCCTGGAAAGGTAAAGCAGCAGCAGGAGCCGCAACAGAAAGCTTCCGCGATCTTTACCCGATTCCATCCAATGACCTGGGTGCCAATCCGACTTTAAAACAAAATCCTGGATACAATTAATCTTATAAAATCTATAGCAATGAATAAAAAAATATTTATATATCTGACTTTCATTGGGTTAACAGGACTGTTGTTTTCTTGTGAGAAAGAAGGAACAATTGCAACATTATCAGAAAGCCCAGTATTACCTACGATAGTGAGTGCGCCGGATTTAGCGCTAAAAAGAGCAAACAGCCAGAACATGCTTGAATTTGTTGGTACTCCTATTGATCCTGGTTTCCAGGCATCAGCAACTTATTACCTCGAATTTTGTGCGAAGGGAAATAATTTTCAGGACGCAACTGTATTGGCCAGTGATAAGCAGGATCTTTCATTAAAGATCTCAGTTAATGATCTGAATGCACTTTTACTGAAAAAATTTACGGCAGATCAGGTTACAGCAATAGATGTCCGGATACGGTCCGTATTGTCTCTCAGCAGTGGAACCGGATCTTACGTTTACAGTTCTGTTGTCAAATCAATTGATGCTACACCATATGGATTACCAAAGCTGGATTTGGTTAACTCAGGTATTATTCAGAAAGTTGAATCTCCAACAGGAAACGGCATTTATGTGAGCGTTGTTAAGCTTGATGCTACAAAAGCATTCACATTGAAGGATCCGGATGCAAATATTGTTTATGGGGGTAAGGGCGGTGTCCTTTCAGTCAACGGCACTGCAATTGCTGCTTCTGCAAGCGGAACCTATAAGCTGACTGTAAATACAAAGACGCTTACCTATACATTGGATCCTTTTGCAATTGGTCTTATTGGGGACGCAACTCCAAACGGTTGGAATACACCTGACCAAAAAATGGAATTCAATCCGGCAAACGGAACCTGGTCTCTTAAGTTAACATTGACAACCGGTACTTTTAAATTCAGACTTAATGATGATTGGGGCTGGAATTTAGGCGGAACAACTGACAATCTTACTCAAGGAGGTGCAAACTGTGCGGTTACAGCGGGGACATACACAATTACCCTGTCAATTATCAACTTCACCACAGGAACCTACACCATCGTTAAAAGCTAAATTTGGTCTATGGTCTGCCTCATTCTTATCGGGGCAGACTATTTCTCCTAAAGCATTCATTAAATTACAAGATAATTTTGACCGAATAAAAATACATTTATGAAAATAGTGTCTAAATTCAGAATATTGTCCTTCCTTGTTGCTGCAACCATCTTGTTTGCTGCATGTACCAAGGATACAGCTGACGTCAGAATGCCCCAGAAGCTGGCCACAACCCTTTCGCAGACTATCAAATCTGATGCTGCAACCGTAGTCGGATTTGTTGTTGCCGAGGGTGAAGGTTTTACCGAAAAGGGTGTTTGCTACAATACCGCAACTGCCCCGACTGTTTCAAACAACAAAGTGGCTTATGCCGGACAAACCAACACCGCCACTTTCAATGTAACCCTGACAGGATTGGCCTATGCTACCAAATACTATGCAAGGTCCTATGCCACTGGTGACGCCGGAACGATTTATGGCGACGAAGTTACCTTCACAACCTTGCCGGTAATTCCGGTCCTGACAACTGCTGCCATCACTGCCATCACAGGAAATTCTGCCGCTGGCGGTGGAAATGTGACTGTTACAGGTGGTGCTGAAGTTACCGTACGCGGTATCTGTTTCGGATTGAATCCTGCCCCGACAATTGCAGACACCAAAACAGCGGACAGCAAAGGTGCCGGTGCTTTTGTGAGCGCATTGGCCGGACTGAAGGGCAACGTGAAATATTACGTTCGCGCCTATGCCACCAACAGCGCAGGCACAGGTTACGGACCGGAAGTCAGTTTTACCACACTGGTAGACCTTCCATCCGTTACAACAGCTGTTGTTACTGCAGTTACCAAGGTATCTGCTGTTTCAGGCGGTAATGTTACCTATGATGGCGGAGGTACAGTTACTGCAAGGGGCCTAGCATGGAGTACCAGTGCAAGTCCGGTTGCTACCGGAACCAAAATTGATGGTGGAAACGGCTTGGGTACTTTTGTTAGCAATCTCCCCGGACTGACAAAATTCACGGTTTACCACGTCAGGGCATTTGCCACCAACAGTGCGGGTACTGCCTATGGTGCCGATATCACCTTCACCACATTACCTGACATTCAGACCTGGAACATTCCCGGAAATTATGTTGGTGCAAGCTATCCTGGTGCGGGGTTGTCTGACTGGTCGCCTGACAAATCTCCACAGGTAATCAGCACCATTGCTTTTCCTGAAAAACTGGAAGGTTTCGTCTACATGGCCAACTCCGCCAATGAGTGGAAATTTGCCACCAAGCCCAACTGGGATGGTCCCAACTATGGCGACGGTGGTTCAGGCAAACTTGATGCCAATGGTGGAAACATGAGTTCAACCGCAGGTTACTATAAAATCAATGCCAACTCTTCCACCATGACTTACACAGCTGTTAAAACTGTTTGGGGTGTGATTGGTGATGCAACACCACAGAGCTGGAACGATGAAACTGCAATGGCTTACAATCCTGCGTTGCGTGCATGGCAGGGTGTTGTTCACCTTACCGCGAATGCCTTCAAATTCAGGGCAAATCACGACTGGGGAATGAATTACGGAAGTGACAATGCTGATGGTAAACTGAGGGCAGACGGAGGCAATATACCTGTTACTGTTGAAGGGGATTATGCCATCTCTCTCGATTTAAGCCATCCAAATGCCTACACCTACGTTGCAAACAATTGGGGTTTAATTGGTGATGCAACTCCGGGAGGCTGGAGTACAGATACCAATATGACCTGGGATCCGGTTGCCAAAGTGCTTAAGGTTACCTTAAACCTGACTGCTGGTTCCTTCAAGTTCAGGGCTAACGATGGCTGGTCCGTCAACTGGGGTGGAAGCCTCGGCGGATTGACACAGGATGGTTCAAACATTTCCGTTGCAACCGCAGGAAGTTATACAATCACCCTCGACCCATTCAATGCTACAGGTACAATGACAAAAAACTAAATAGTAGAGTTGACGTAAAAAGGGGGGCAACCTAAAAGGTGCCCTCCTTTTTCTTTTTGTTCTATGGATAAATTTTTCAAACAGATTGTTTTAAGTTGTTGAAAATCATTAATTAGAACGAAGACCCTCAAGGTTATACCAACCTTGAGGGTTTCTCCAACCTTCGAGGTTAGTCCCTGTTATGTCAGACCGGGAAATCATTCGGCCTACAGGCATGATTATTTTTTATTTCTGAAACAGGGAATCAACATGTTGCTTAATTTTATTGCGGAAACACCTTTGTTCCAAAGTACACCCGACTTCGCGCTTCAATCCTAATATTATCTCAATGAAAAACCTGCTGTTTCTGCTGTTTCTTCTTATTTCCCCTGCCCTGGGGATAGCACAGGTTGTCACTTGCTCGCCGGCACTGCCCAATGACAACCAGTCGGTAACACTGGTTTTCGATGCCACAAAAGGAACCGCCGGACTGAAAGATTATACCGGGGATGTGTATGCCCATATCGGGGTGATTACAGACAAGAGCACTTCAAGTTCAGACTGGAAATATGTCGTTGCTGCCTGGGGTGTCAATGTTGACAAGGCAAAGACGACCAGGACAGGCGCTAACCTTTACCAGCTTACCCTGGCACCCGATATCAGGCAGTATTTTGCTGTACCGGCAGGAGAGGTTATCCAGAAGATTGCCATGGTGTTCAGGAGCGGAGTGACAGTCGGCGGGAGTTACCTGGAAGGGAAAGATACAGGGGGGAAAGATATATATGTGGAGGTTTACGCCGCCGGACTGAATTTCGTGATTCAGCAACCCTTGAAAAATCAGGTATTTCTGCCCTACGCGAATATTGCCTTCTCCGCAAATGCTTCAATTTCTGCGAATCTTGAGTTGTACCTGAACAATAATCTGCAACTGGCAAAAACAGGGACCTCTCTTACTTATACCTTCAATCTGCCCGGTGGGGATTACTGGATGAAGGCCAAAGCAATAACCGGCACCAAGACTGTTACGGACTCGGTATATGTCCACGTTATGGGCACCGAAGTGACGCAAGCCAGGCCTGCCGGTGCAAAGAAGGGTATTAGCTACCCTGACACCAGGACAGCATTACTGGTTTTGTGGGCACCTAACAAGCAAAATGCATTCGTTATCGGAGACTTCAACAACTGGCAGCCTTCAGCATCCTCCAGGATGAAAAGAGACGGCGACTACTTTTGGTTACAGTTGGACAACCTGACTTCCGGCAAAGAGTACGCCTTCCAGTACCTGGTGGATGGAACACTGAAGATTGCCGATCCTTACACCGATAAAATTCTGGATCCGTGGAACGATAAATACATTGATGCGGCTGCCTATCCCAACCTCATACCCTACCCGGCAGGCAAGACAGACGGCATCGTCTCCGTGCTCCAGCCCGGTAAAACAAAATATACCTGGCAGGTGGCCCAGTTCACACCTCCTGCCCCTGATACCTGCATCATCTACGAGGCCCTTGTCCGTGATTTTGACGCCAAACATACCTTCGCAGGTGTTGCCAGTCACCTGGATTACCTTAAGGATCTGAAAGTTAACGTACTGGAGCTGATGCCGGTCAACGAATTTGAAGGCAACAGCAGCTGGGGCTACAACCCTTCCTTCTATTTTGCCCCGGACAAATATTACGGTCCGGCCGACGAACTGAAAAAGCTCGTGGACCAGTGCCACCAGCGTGGTATAGCCGTTGTTATCGACCTGGTACTGAACCATTCATATGGCCAGAGCCCGTTCGTGCAGCTTTATTTCGACGGCGCCAACCCTGCCTCCAACAATCCCTGGTACAACGTGAAAAGCAATTTCACCAATACAGCTGCACAGTGGGGTTATGATTTTAACCACGACAGTCCCAATACCCGGGAGCTCATCGACAGTATTGCCTCTTACTGGATGAGCGAATACAAGGTGGATGGCTTCAGGTATGATTTTACCAAGGGTTTTTCCAATAGCATCAAGGACAATTCAGATACCTGGGGGAGCAAATATGATGCCCAGCGCATTTACAACCTCGAACGCATGGCCGGTGAAGTACGTAAACGGAAACCCGGCGCACTGATCATTTTTGAGCATCTCGCCGACAACAGCGAAGAGAAGGAGCTGGTAGAATCCGGGAACGGAATTCTCCTGTGGGCCAATTCCAGCGGAAATTGCGGGGAAGCCGCCATGGGCTACAATGACAATGGCAAATCAGATTTCAGCTGGGCCAGTTACCTGGCACGGAACTGGAACAAAGCCGGTGCTGTGGGCTACATGGAGAGCCACGATGAGGAGCGGATGGCCTACAAATGCGTTACTTACGGGAACGCTCAGGGAAGTTATTCAACAAAGGACAGTACAACGGCTTACAAAAGAGCCGCCCTGGCTGCCGCCCTTTTCATGCCGATACCCGGTCCGAAAATGATATGGCAGTTCGAAGAACTGGGATATGCCTATTCCATCGATTACAATGGCAGGCTGGGAGAGAAGCCGGTCAAATGGGATTACGTGAACAACACCGCCAGGACCTACCTCTTCAGGGTTATGGCCAAACTGTTTTACCTGAAGAAGAACTACCCGATATTCCGTACTACCGATTTTTCCAACTCCCTCACTTCCGAACTGAAGTGGCTCAAACTGAACCTTGGAGGCGAAAACGTCCTGGTTGCCGGTAATTTCGGTGTTGTTTCAAATTCCCTGACCATCCAGTTTCAGAAGACGGGAACCTGGTATGAGTATTTTTCCGGAACACCCTTACAGGTATCCAATGTGAATCAGTCCCTGATTCTTGCCCCAGGTGAATTCAGGCTCTATTCCACCCAAAATTTTGCGGCAACGGATATCACCACGGAGGTTACTGAAGTGACAAAGCCTGTTGAAAATTTTGTTGTCTGGCCCAACCCTGTCAATGATTACCTGAAGATATCCTCATCCGCTCCACTGAAAGGTATCCTTGTTTATACCATAACAGGCAGTAAAATCAGGGAGGTGGTATTGCCTGGCAACGGTACAACCCCTTCAGAACTGTACCTTGGAGACCTGCAGCGCGGAAACTATGTGATCCAGGTGGTAGCCAAAAATGGCAAAAAGGAGTCGAGGAAGGTCATCAAATATTAGCTTCCGGGGAGACCGAAAAATACAACAAAGGATTCGAAAATTCTAAATTGCTGATTTATTTCACCACGACACTTTTGATATTCACAAATTCCCTGATCCCAAAGGAGGAAAGCTCGCGTCCATAGCCGCTTTCCTTGATGCCGCCGAAGGGCATACGGGGATCAGACTTGACGAAATCGTTCACAAAGACACACCCGGCCTCCAGTCCCTTCTCGGCGAGTTGCCTTCCCTTGGACCGGTCGGCCGTGAAAATTCCTGCTCCCAGTCCGAACACTGTGCTGTTGGCGATCCGGACAGCCTCCTCCAGCGTACTGAACCTGTACAGCACTGCTACGGGGCCGAACAGTTCCTCATGATAGGCCGGCATGCCCGGAGTCACATTCTCGAGTACCGTGGGTGGATACAGGGCTGCTATTCCTGCAGGGATATAACCACCGGTAAGAACAGCGGCGCCCATCTGCCGGCTGTTTTCTACCTGCTGATGCAGCTCATCGCGCAGATCAGTGCGTGCCAGCGGGCCGATAGCAGTTTTCGGGTCCAGTGGATCACCGAAGGCTGCTTTCATCATCTGACCCAGGAATTCAGTCTTAAAGTCATCGTAAACCCTGTCGGCAACAATGAACCTTTTGGCCCCGATACAGCTCTGGCCTGCATTCAGCAACCTGCTGGCAGCACAAAGCCTGGCGGCTTCCGGGATATCAGCATCCTCCAGAACAAGGTAAGGGTCGCTGCCTCCCAGTTCGAGCACAGATTTCTTCAGTGCTCCGCCTGCTGCAGAGGCGACGGCTTTTCCTGCAGGAGTACTTCCGGTAAGGGTAACGGCCTTGACAAGCGGATTCTCAATGAGGGTTTTTACCTGTGCAGATCCGATCAGCAAGGTCCTGAAAACATTTTGCGGGAAGCCGGCACCGGCAACAAGTTGTTCTATGGCCAAAGCGCAGCCCGATACATTGGAGGCATGCTTTAAAATGCCGGTATTGCCTGCCATCAATGCGGGTGCCAGGAAGCGGAACACCTGCCAGAAGGGGAAGTTCCAGGGCATGACTGCCAGGATGGTGCCAATGGGCTGGTAGGTGACAAAGGCTTCGCCTGTTTCTGTTTTTACCGGTTCGTTGGCCAGGAATGCTTCTCCATTTTCGGCATAATACCCGCATACAAGGGCGCATTTATCGATCTCCCCCAACGCCTCGCGTAGTATTTTTCCCATTTCCTCTACCATGAGCGCCGCCAGAGACTCCCTGTTTTTGATCAGTTCGGCCTGCAGGTTTTTCATCAGTGATGCCCGGTATCCGAAATTGGTCTCCTTCCAGCTATGGTAAGCAGTATCCACCTGTATTAAAATTTGGGAGACCTCCGAAGCTGTATATTCCCGGTAGGTTTGGATGATTTGGCCCGAATAGGGATTAATGGATTGCATGGCATAAGTTATTTACTCAAAATTAATGAATTCCCCGAATCTGATTCATCATTCGATGTTGAAATAAATACTTAAGAAGGATTAAGGTTGGATGTATTGGTGAATGATCTTGTCAATTGCGAGCTGAAAGCCATGGAAACTGTCAGCCCGGTTTGGGAAGCTCAGCTGCTGAGCCAACTAAGGATTACCGGGGAAATGGCTCGGGCTCCTAATAAATTTTAAGGTCCCAATGATTAAAAATGGTATCAGGCCAATGGTCCTGTAATTATCTTATTGACTTTGTGTCCTGGGGGCAAGAATCCCGATGAAAAAAATTATTCTGCCGTCTCTTCTTTCTTCTCTCCGGCTTCAACAACACTATTGGTTGCTTCACCTTCGGGAACACTTTCCTGCGGACTGGTCACCTCCTCTTTCTTATCATCGAAAAAGCTCCTGTAGAAGATGAAGATGGCGACAATACCTACTGAAATGGCTGAGTCGGCAATGTTAAAAACAGGCCTGAAGAAAACGAATTCCTGTCCCCCCCACAACGGGAACCAGCTAGGGAAACGGGTTTCTATCAATGGGAAATAGAACATGTCCACAACCTTGCCCAGTAAAAATGAAGCATAGCCGCCACCGTCAGGGAATAAGGATGAAACCTGACCATGACTGTGATTGAATATCAGTCCGTAAAAGGCACTATCAATCAGGTTTCCGGCTGCTCCCGCAAGGATCAGGGAAAAGCAGATAACAATCCCCAAGGGGACCTCCTTTTTCCAGAGCTTGGAAAGGTACCAAGCCAGGGCTCCGATGGCAATTATGCGGAAAATACTCAGGAAATATTTGCCGATGCTGTTGCCAAATTCAAATCCGAAGGCCATCCCGTTGTTTTCGACAAAATGGATGATAAACCAGTTTTTGGCAATAATGACCTCTTCACCCAGCATGAAGTGGGTCTTGATAAAGATCTTAAGGACCTGGTCTGCAAGGAGAACCAGGAATATTATGAGTAAGGATTTTGTTTTATTGCTCATGTCAGATTATCTGGGGGAAAAGCAAAACTATGGCATCCGGCGAGTTACAACAAACCGGAAGGCATGTTCAATTAGAAAAAACCGGAATCAATGCTGTGAATTTTTGGCGTCGATCGATAAAGTGGCATGGGGTACCGCCCGGAGGCGTTCCTTGGAAATCAGAACCCCGGTGTCGCGACAGACCCCGTAGGTTTTGTTCTCTATCCTTATCAGTGCTGCCTCAAGGTGCTGGATGAATTTTTGCTGACGCTGTGCAAGTTTGCCTGCCTCTTCTTTCGACAAGGTGGCAGCCCCTTCTTCCAAAACCTTGAAGGTTGGGGAAGTATCCTGGGTATCGTTGCCGTCTCCCTGGGTAATGGCATTTTTGTATAATTCATAATCCTGACGTGCCTTGTCCAGTTTACCTAGAATCAATGCCTTGAACTCCTTGAGTTCCTCGTCTGAATATCTGGTTTTCTCTCCCATAATATTGCGCTTTTTGTAAATATAATCTAAAACAGGTCTGCTTATACTGGTATAAGTATATATTTATGAACAGACCCTGTTAATCATTCTTAAATTTTCCTCACTGAGATGTACGTTTCCAATCCGGGTTCTATTTCAACAAGCTGATCAACAGGCATATCTGTTATTTCAACCAGTTTGAGTTTCCCGGCAAGGGTTTGTGTACAAATATAATCGCCATACTTATCCAATGCTTCGGCCAGTTCAGGATGGCGTCCCACCGAAAGCTCTATCTTGTCGGTCACCTCAAAACCGCTGTCTTTGCGCAGGTTCTGAATCCTGTTGATCAGCTCCCGGGCGATTCCCTCGAGCCTCAGCTCCGGGGTCACCTCGATGTCAAGAGCGATCGTGAGGTTTCCTTCACTGGCGACCTGCCATCCGGGGATATCCTCGGTCAGTATTTCAACATCTTCTGCCACCAGCCTTACCGCCTCACCATCGATGGTTGTATCGAAATATCCTTCCCGTTCGAAAGCGACAATCTCTGCCTGGTCAATTTCAGCCACCGCTGCGGCAATCTGTTTCATCAGTTTGCCGTATTTTGGTCCCAGGGTTTTGAAGTTGGGCTTGATTTTTTTCTTGATTATGCCTGATGAATCGGTCAGGTACTCTACCTTTTTAACGTTTACTTCCGTCAAGACAATGTTTTCGATGGCTTCGAACTGTTGGCGGAAATTCTCGTTCAGGACCGGGACAATGATCCTGGCCAACGGCTGACGAACCTTCAGCTTTTCCTTGCGCCGAAGTCCGAGAATCATGGAGGAGGCTTTCTGTGCCATCTCCATGCGCTCTTCCAGTGACTGGTCTATCATTGTGCTGTTTGCATCAGGGAATATAGTCAGGTGGACAGAGATATCCTTTTCTCTCCTGGATACCTTGTTCAGGTCGCGGTAGAGCTGGTCACTGTAAAATGGTGCTATCGGTGCCGCCAGTTTGGCCACAGTCTCAAGTGCAGTGTACAAAGTCTGGTATGCTGAAATCTTGTCGGCATCATACTCGCCACCCCAGAACCTTTTGCGGCTCAACCTGACATACCAGTTGGAGAGGTTTTCGGAGACAAATTCAGAAATGGCCCTGCCGGCTTTTGTCGGCTCATAAGTCTCGTAAGCCTCGGTCACCTCAAGAACAAGGGTATTCAGCAGCGAGAGGATCCAGCGGTCGAGTTCGGGCCTCTCTTTATAAGGCACTTCCGGTTCCTTGTAGGTGAAACCATCCACATTGGCGTACAAGGAAAAGAAGCTGTAGGTATTGTAGAGTGTTCCGAAGAATTTGCGGCGTACCTCATCCACTCCTCCCAGGTCGAACTTGAGGTTGTCCCAGGGCTGTGAATTGGTGATCATGTACCAGCGCAACGGATCGGAACCATATTTTTCTATGGTGCTGAAAGGATCGATGGCATTGCCCAGCCGCTTGGACATTTTATTGCCGGCGGCGTCGAGGACGAGTCCGTTGGAGATAATATTTTTGAAGGCAACAGAGCCTTTGGCCATCGTTGCTATGGCGTGAAGCGTAAAGAACCATCCACGGGTCTGGTCGACACCCTCAGCGATAAAGTCGGCCGGGAATACCGAGTCAAACTCCTCCTTGTTTTCAAACGGGTAGTGAACCTGGGCAAACGGCATCGCCCCTGAATCGAACCAAACATCGATCAGGTCCAGTTCCCGTAACATTTTCACACCTTTGGGTGAAACAAGAATGATGCTATCCACAAAAGGCCGGTGCAGGTCTATCTTCTCGTAATTCTCTTTTGAATAGTCGCCGACGACAAATTCCTTGTAGGGATTGGCGGGCATAAATCCTGCGGCAACGGATTTCTCAATTTCCCCGATCAGCTCCTCTACCGAGCCGATGCACAGTTCTTCCGTGCCTTCTTCGGTGCGCCAGATGGGCAGGGGGGTGCCCCAGTATCTTGAACGGGAGAGGTTCCAGTCGACAAGGTTCTCCAGCCAGTTGCCAAAACGGCCGGTGCCGGTCGACTGGGGTTTCCAGTTGATGGTCTTGTTGAGGTCGATCATCTCATCACGAACGGCAGTCGACCTGATGAACCACGAATCCAGCGGGTAGTACAGAACGGGTTTGTCGGTCCTCCAGCAATGCGGATAGCTGTGTTCGTATTTTTCGACCCTGAAAGCCTTGCCGTCTTTCTTCAGCTGCACGGAGAGGTCGATATCAAGGGTGGCATCATTCTCCGTAAGCTTTACATCGTAACTGTTTTTTACGAAACGGCCGGCAAATTCAGTGTACAATTCCTTGTTTACATTGGTCTTAACGAATCCGGGATCCAGGTCTTTCAGCCTGAAGAACCTGCCCTGGCGGTCGACCATCGGTTGACGTTTTCCCTCGCTGTCAATCAGCAGCAGCGGCACAATGCCTGTCTGTTTGGCCACCCTGTCGTCGTCCGAACCAAAAGTCGGGGCGATGTGAACGATTCCGGTGCCATCCTCGGTTGTGACGAAATCTCCCGGTATAACACGGAAGGCATCACCCATCGGTTTTACCCATGGAAAAAGTTGCTCGTAGTTCACACCCACCATCTTGCTTCCAGGAAATTCGTCCAGAAGCAGGTAGGGAATGTTTTTCCCTTCGCCGGTGAAACTGTCGAGGGTCAGCGCCTCGTTTTTTTCCGGGAAATAATGATGGAATAGATTTTTGGCAAGAATGACAGTTATCGGCTGACCGGTATATGGGTTGAAAGTTTGTACCTTAACATACCTGATGTTTGGTCCGATGGCCAACGCCGTGTTCGATGGCAGCGTCCAGGGAGTGGTTGTCCAGGCCAGGATGTACAGGTCTGTATTTGTTTTGTTGAATAAAAATGCCGACTCATCGTTCCTGACTACCCTGAACTGTGCGATGCAGGTGGTATCCTTCACATCGCGGTAGCATCCCGGCTGGTTCAGTTCGTGGGAACTTAATCCGGTTCCGGCGGCAGGGGAGAAGGGCTGGATGGTGTATCCCTTGTACAGAAGATTTTTGTTGTAGAAGGATTTCAGCAGCCACCATAATGTTTCGATGTACCGGTTGTCGTAGGTGATGTAGGGATCGTCCATGTTGACCCAGTAACCCATTTTGTGGGTCAGGTCTTCCCATAGATCGGTATATTTCATCACTTCCCGCCGGCAGGCAGCATTGTAGTCTGCCACAGAAATATGTTTTCCGATATCCTCTTTGGTTATTCCGAGCGATTTTTCAACGCTCAGCTCCACAGGCAAACCATGGGTATCCCATCCTGCCTTGCGCTTGACGAGGTACCCCTGCTGGGTTTTGTACCGGCAGAAAATATCCTTGATAGCCCTTGATACCACGTGGTGAATCCCGGGCTGGCCATTGGCCGAAGGAGGGCCTTCGTAAAAGATAAAAGGTTTACCCTTAGCCCTGGTAGACACCGACTGGTGAAAGGTATCGTCTTCTTCCCAGAACTTTAAAATATCCTTGTTGATTTGCGAAAGATTAAACTCCTTGTATTCCCTGAATTTCTTACTCATAACGTGAGGCAACTCCCTGTTTTTTTAAAGTGCACAAAGATAATAAAAAGATGGTTAAAGATAAAAGGCTAAAGGTTATAGGCTAAAGGCAAAAGCAGGGAACAGTCCCATCCGCATTTCTTTAATCTTCAACCTTTAA
>CAZDLO010000084.1:0-15627 GCA_964506325.1 uncultured Tangfeifania sp. | reverse complement strand
GGGAACTACCGGTGCCCTTGATAATCCCTCAGCCAGGTAATCATCGGGAACGATAACCACCGATATTAAGATACTGTCTGTTACCTGTTTGCTGCGGGCTTCAACCAGCCTGTCGAGGTCATCTGCAGAAATATAACCGGGAACAAGCGATTTTACAGGTATGTTTTCCGGTCGGCGGTTGAAAATCAACGGAATTGAATCTGTCCGGAGGAGATGGTTCATATCGACAACAACAGTATCAACAGGATCATTCTCAGCATAATCAATTACTCCCTTTACCGAATTCCGGAAGGAATCACTGGTCATAAACCATTCTCCCGAACCATTAAACACCCTCTTCATCAGGGAGACGCTCCAGGAAAGAGAATCCTTCACAGACGACCTATTCTTTGATTTGGGACCATCCGGAACAAAGCTTTCTGTGCCATACAAGGACATCCGGGCAAAAGACAAAAAGCAGATTATCAATATACTGACATACAAATTGGACTTCATAGAATTGCTAATTGTTGACATAATTAGAAGTCCGCAATATAAGAAAATCTCATTATACTGTTTTTCTGTATCTCCATACTGCAAGAGAAAACATGATGATCCCGAAAAGGGAAAGGGAAATTAACTCCCTGGTCATATCCAGAAGGCCCGATCCTTTTAAGACAACGTTGCGGATAATCCTTATCAGGTAGTAAACGGGGTTGATCCTGTCGAGGTATTGCGCCCAAACCGGCATACTTTCAACAGGTGTGAAGAGACCGCTCATGATGATGAATACGATCAGGAAAAAGAAACTGACAAACAGAACCTGTTGCTGTGTATTGGAGATAGCCGACACAAAAAGGCCAATGCTCATGGTCAGGAAGAGGTAGATTGAAGTAAAGACATACAGCGTGAGGATATTTCCCCTGAAAGGGAGACCAAAAACCAATTTGGCAACCAACAGTCCGAAAGTGAGATCAAGCAGGGCAATGAGCAGAAATGGCATCATTTTTCCTATAATAAACTGGTATTTCCGGATCGGGGTAACATTCAGCTGTTCTATGGTCCCCATCTCTTTTTCCCTGACAAGGTTAAGAGAGGAAAGGAACAGACCGATGATGGTCACCAGTATCACAAGGATCCCCGGTGCCATGTAATGTTTAAAGTTCAGCTCAGGATTGTACCAGTAAGCCGGCAGCACAGAAATCTGTTGCGGTGGGGTAAACCTGGGAACACCCATCATCTCCGCTCGTATCTTCTGGTTGTAGTTTACGATTACAGACTGCAGATATGCATTGGAAAGTTCTGCTGCTGAGCCATTTATAGCATCGACCATAATCTGCAGCGATGCTTTGTCGTTGCGTTTCAGATCACTTTCAAAACCTTGCGGGAAAGTTACAACCATATCCGTCTTTCCCTTCAGCAATATCTTGTCGGTCTCTGCCGGCGACAGTTGGGCGCGAACCAGGTGAAAGAAGGAACTGGACTCAATTTTTGCTGTCAGACCGGTGGAGGTTTGGCTTAAATCCAGGTCGACCACGGTGATGTCCACTTTTTTTAGCTCCATCGTAGCTGCATATACCAAAATAAGCATCTGCACCAAAGGCATGATGAATATGATGGGCAACATAGCCTTGTTCCGCATAACCTGAATAAACTCCTTCTGAAGCAGGTATAATATTGTTTTCATGAATTGGTCATTCTAGTCTTAATTTGAATTTTTTTACACTCAACAGGAGGAATACAGTTGTCATTGTGCACAGTATCAATATATTGGGCCAAATATATTCAAAACCGTTGCCTTTGAGCATCACTTGCTTTATCGCATCAATAAACCATCTTGGAGGCATAAAATTACTGAGCACCTGGAGCGGCACCGGCATATTTTCGATCGGGTATATAAAGCCCGATAAAAGGATGGTAGGCAACATCAGCGCAAATCCGGAGATAAACATGGCCACCATCTGGCTGTTGGCAACCGTAGAAATAAGAATTCCGAGGGAAAGGGCCATCATAATGTAAAGAATGACAACGAAAGCAAGAACAGCTATACTGCCCCGGATTGGCACCCCGAAAACAACATTTCCCAAAAAGACTACAACAAAAGCATCGATGATGGAAAGCAACAGGTAGGGTGCCACCTTTCCCAGGATGATGTGCGTAGCCTTTAACGGCGAAACCAGCAGAATCTCCATGGTTCCCATCTCTTTTTCACGGGCGATGGTGATGGAAGTCATCATGGCAGAAATGAGCATAAGTATTAGGGCCATGGTACCAGGCACATACATAAAGGCTCCTACCATATTCTCATTGTAAAGCATTCTCACTTCACTTTTTATCTGGACGGGAATGGTAAATTCGGCAAATTTCTTTTTGGTATAATCCTGCACAATGCCGTTGGTATAATTGTAAAGCATCTGGGCAGTATTAGGATCGGAAGCATCAGCAATAACCTGGATATCTGCCTTTCCTTCCCTTTCAAGCCTTTGGGCAAAATTCCGCTCAAATACTATCACCTCCTTTACATCACCTTTTTTAAATATCGGATCTATTTCATTATAATTCACCAAATTGGCCTCGAGAATAAAATAACCGGAAGAGAGTATTTTATTCTTGATCTCCCGGGTAACATTGTCGTTGGAATAATCAAGGATGGCTATCCGGGCATCCTTGATTTCTGTTGTAATGACATACCCGAACAGCATCAGCTGAATAATGGGTATACCAAATAGGATTACCATGGTCCTGGTATCCCTGAAAATATGTGTGAACTCTTTTTTTACAAATCCGAGTAACTGGTTCATTCTCTTATTTTGTTATTTACATTTCACTACCCATCAGGTAGTCCAGGTCTGCAGCGGGCAACCTGTCATTCCTTATTCCTGGCGATCTTCAGAAACACTCCATCCATACTTTCTGCCTGGAATTGCTCTTTGAGCGCTGCCGGAGTGTCCAGTGCCACGATCTTTCCTTCAGACATGATGGCCACCCTGTCGCAGTATTCAGCCTCATCCATGTAATGTGTTGTCACAAAAATGGTTATTCCCTGGTGAGCCACTTCATAGATCATGTCCCAGAAAGTCCGCCTGGTCAAAGGGTCAACACCACCAGACGGTTCATCCAGAAAGACAACTTTGGGATCATGAAAAACGGCGAGGGAGAATGCCAGCTTCTGCTTCCATCCCAACGGCAATCCGCCGACCAGTTTGTTGCGGCTCTCTTCCAGCTGAAGTTTCCTCAAGAGTTCATCGGTCTTTTCAAGCCGGACTTTCCTGCCAATGCCATAGATTCCGGCAAACAACCGTATGTTCTCATATACAGTAAGGTCCTCGTAAAGTGAGAATTTCTGGGACATATAACCAATGTTTCTTTTGATTTTCTCCCTTTCATGGTAACCATCATATCCGGCTACCTTCAATAATCCGGATGTTGGTTCAAGCAGTCCGCAGATCATGCGGATGGCCGTAGTTTTCCCGGCACCGTTGGCACCGAGAAATCCAAAGATCTCGCCGGGATAGACCTTGAATGTCAGGTTGTCATCGGCGACGAAATCCCCGAATTTCTTGACGAGCTTCTCCACCTCGATAATGGGGGGTGCCTGCAGGTTATTTTGTTTCATTTTGCATTAACTCCATAAATACATCTTCAATTCCGGCTGAAATCTCTTCCACCAGCACACCCTGGAGCCCATGGGCAGCAAGGTAATCAGTGACAGCTTTCTGATCTGTTTCGGGCTGACTGAATGTCACATGAATCCTGTCTCCAAAAGAAAAGACAGAAACCACCCCTTTCATCTCTCTCAACAGGCTGACACAACTGAATCGCTGTGCTGTGTTGAAAACTTTCACCCCCAGCATTTTGCGTGAAAAACCGGCAGTAATCCGGGCGGGGGTATCAACCGTAAGGATTTTGCCGTTCTGGAACAGGGCGACCCTGTCACAAAGGTTGGCCTCATCCATGTAAGGAGTTGAAACCATTATTGTTATTCCCTGGTGGCGCAGATTGTTAAGCATTTCCCAGAATTCCTTCCGGGAAACTGCATCAACGCCTGTGGTTGGTTCATCCAGGATCAGCACTTTAGGGGCATGTATCAGTGAGCAGGAGAGCGCCAGCTTTTGCTTCATTCCTCCGGAGAGCTTTCCTGCCTGCCTGTGTTTAAATGGCTCAATCTGGCTGTAAATATCCTTGATCAGGTGATAGTTGGCTTTCACGGTCCCTCCAAATACAGTGGCAAAAAACTGAAGGTTCTCTTCCACTGTCAGGTCCTGGTACAGGGAGAAACGGCCAGGCATGTAACCCACCATCTTTCGGATCTGGCGGAATCCGTCCACTACATCTATTCCGTCCATGGAAGCAAATCCCTTGTCCGGCAATAAAAGTGTAACAAGGATTCGCATAAGGGTTGTCTTACCGGCTCCATCAGGTCCGATCAAGCCAAAAAGCTCTCCCTTTTCAACTTCCAGCGAGATTCCCTTCAATGCCTTGAGGTCCCCGTAACTTTTCTCTATGTTTCCGATTTTTATCATGAAAAATCAATCTATGAACCTGATTTCACCCGGCATACCAATCTTTAGCGATCCATCGTTGGCTACCTTCACCTTTACCGCATAAACAAGCTTCACTCTTTCAACTTTTGTCTGGATGATTTTGGGCGTGAATTCAGCTTCCGGGGAGACCCAGGTGACGACACCTTCCATTGTTCTGTTTTTAGTGGCGGTATCATCTATTAAAACGCTCACCTTCTGACCGATCCTGAGATGAGGTAACTGATCTCCGCTGACAAAAACCCTGAGATTGAGCGATGAAACATCGGCTATGCGACACAGGGACTGCCCCTGCCCTATCAGCTCACCGGCTCTTTTGTATTTCTCCAATACCAGTCCATCAATGGGTGAGATGATACGGCACCTGCTAATTTTGTCGCGCAGCTGATCCGCCTGGGTACGGATGACTTCCATCTCACCTGACAGGATGAGGTCCTGTGATTTCGTGCTGGAAACCTGTTTGTCAAATACCTCGAGAGCTCCTTTCACATCGTCCAACTGTTTTTGCGTTGCGGCCCCGTCTTTCAGCATATTGCTGATCCTGACATTGTCCTTTTCCAGGTTTTTCTTTTGCTGTTCAATGACTGCGATCTGCGCTTTCACCCCCTGTTTGCGGGCCTGCACAGTCATCATCTGTGATTCCATCTGAGTGAGCTGCAATGACAACTGCACGGTGTCGACAGTTGCTATCACTGTTCCACCGGACAAAGTCGTTCCCTCGTCAAAACTGCAGCTGAGGAGCTTTCCGGCAATTTCTGAAGAAATAATCTGGTCGTCTGCCTCAAAATTGCCGAAGGCATCCGATGCATCCTTCTGCCGGTTACAGGATAAAAAAATAATTACTGCGAACAGGCCTGTTGCCCATCTCATCTTTGCTGAATTCATAATTCTCATAGCTCAATTTTTTAATTTATTCACTATTGTGCACTTCCTGTAATTGCAGCTCCTCAGGGCTTACCTGCCAGTGTATTGTAATTCGTAATTGCAAAGTAAAGCTGAACCTTGTGACTTTTCTGATTTACGGTGGCCTGGGTTGCCGAATTCAGGTCGATGATATAATCGGCCGACGTGATGACCCCGTTTTCCAGTTGTACGGCAGAGCTCCTGGCTATCCTTGTTCTCATGGCGACCAATTCCTCATCCAGCTTCAGAAGCTGGTCCACTTTTTTAATCGCCTCCTCCGCCCTGTAAAGCAATATGGAAAGGTTCTGGTCAAAAACAGCTTTCTGGCTTCCCACCATCTCCTTCTGTATTTCAAGAATCTTCCTGTTTCGGCCTGTCAGGTTCCAGTCGAGGACCGTCCACGACAAGCCCAGACCGACCACATAATAAGGATCGAATGTATTTTTGAGCATATTAAGCCCGGGCCTGCCATATCCAGCCTGGCCAAACCCAAAGATCCTGGGATTTCTTGACTTCTGAATTAACTGGGAATTCTGATCAATTTTACTTCCCATCAGTTCAAAATACCTCAATTCAGGTCGGGTTACGGCATCTCTTTTTACCCGGATGACAGGCTCGGCTAATACTGTTTTTTCAGTGAGTTCCCTCTTGATCAATATCCCCAATGCTCCTAACCCTGATAAACGTTCAGCGTGAATTTCCCCGATCTGCTGCTCTGTCATCAACCTTTCAGCCTTCATCAATTCCAGGTCCCTGCTTGTTACGGCTCCATTCCTGTATCCTGACTCCATCAACCGAATTCTTTCGTCCAGTACTGAACGTTTAAGCGTGAGTACTTCTTCGTTCCCGCTCAACAACAAAGTATTAAAATACAACTGGTTAACCTTGTCGTGAAGGGAATAAATCTCTACTTCGAAATTTTGAAGGTCGGCGGCAAGGCCCGACTTCTCCAGGGATTTGCCGGCATTGGCTGCCCCTCCGTCGTAAATGGTCTGTTTAACATCCAGGTAGGCTTTGTACTGGTCTTTGGAAGGGGATGGGATGGAAATACCGGGAACGGAAATACTCACTTTGGTAACTTCACTTTGGTAGGAAGCTTGTCCATTCAGATTCACCTGTGGGTTCCACGCCGTTCCAATGTTCTGCAATTTAAGGTCGCTGATTTCCCTTTGACGGTTAGTATCAGGCAACCGGGGATAATTGTCCCTTGCGAGGTTGTAGCATTCTTCGATGGTTATGGTATTCACCTGGCTGTAACCCATAACAGCCGTGAAAAGAAAAAGGAGGGTCAATGTTTGCTTCATTTTATTAACAATGCTTGTTTGACAAATAAGGTAATCACAGATTTTCTTTCCTTTAAATACTGATCATATTTTTCAGGATCATTTTTGAACAACTTTCGCTGGAAGAGTGGCCTGCCAATGTAGGGCATGACAATCATTCCAATCAGGTTGGCGAATAAATGCGGAAAAGTGATCGGCATAATATTGCCCGCCTGCACTTCAGCATCAATCATCCCTTCAACCAGGCGGAAATCAAGTCCCTGGTCCGACATAAATCCGGAAAGCTGCTCCGGATCCCTGTTGATCTCCCTTACTATAAACTGGGGCAGAATTGGATTTTTGGAAATGTAAGAGTCGTATGCATCAACAATCAGTTCAATTTTTTCTTCAAATGGCGCTTCCCCGCGAAAGACGAGAATCAATCCGGGAATTAGTTCGCTGAGCAGTCCATAAAAGACCTCCCGGAACAATTGATCCTTGGAATGAAAATAATAGTGAAGCAGTGCCTTGTTGATACCGGCTTCATCCGCAATTTCCTGCATCCTTGCCCCGTCCATTCCTTTGCGGATGAAAACCTGCTTGGCTGCTTCAACGATCTTCTCTTTGGTACTGTCAGAACTCATACGAAAAATTTGATGAGACAAATTTAACCATTTAGTTAAACCATTTGGTTAAATTATTAAAATACTTTTCGATTTTTTTAAGGACGGAGCGCGAAAGAGTGCTAAAGCACTGATATTCAAATATTAAAAAAACAAAAACAGGTATGCAAAAAGCAAAATAAAATCCCTTGTTAACTATATTGGATTACTTAACGTATATTTGGGAGATAAAAATTAATAGAATGGATGTTAAAAAACAGCTGACCGGTCTGACCGATTCTGAAGTTCTGGAGAGCAGGAAGATTCATGGTGCAAACCTTCTTACTCCCCCCCCAAAAGCATCTGTATGGAGGCTTTTCCTGGAAAAATTTGAAGATCCGATCATACGTATCCTGCTGATAGCAGCTTTTCTCTCCCTGGGTATATCATTCGTTCACAAGGAGTTTGCTGAAACAATCGGAATTTTCTTCGCCATATTTCTGGCTACAGGTGTCGCCTTCTGGTTTGAAATGGATGCCAACAAAAAATTCGACCTGCTCAATAAAATCAACGATGAATCACTTGTTAAAGTAATCCGTAACGGAAATATATGTGAAGTTGCCAAATCATCCATTGTCGTTGGAGACCTGGTAGTCCTTTCAACCGGTGATGAAATTCCTGCAGATGGCAGGCTGCTTGAAGCAGTCGCGCTTCAAATCAACGAATCTTCCCTGACGGGTGAACCTGTCATCAACAAGACAATCCACGAGGCGGATTTTGACGAAGAGGCCACCTATCCTTCCAACATTGTTTACCGCGGAACAACTGTAGTTGATGGTCATGGAATTGTTGAAATTTCAGTAGTTGGAGACCAGACTGAGTACGGAAAAGTTGCCAAAGAATCAACCAAATTAAGCGGTGAAGCGACACCCCTGAATATCCAGCTGGACGGTTTGGCCAAATTAATTGGGGTCGTTGGTTTAATCCTGGCCTCTGTTACCTTCCTGGTACTGTTTATCAAGGGCATTCTCACCGGAGAAACTGTTTTTACACTTACCCGGAAGATCTCGACTTCGCTGGTTATTTTTTCTGCCCTGGTGGCATTGGTCAAGGTATGGGTGCCGATCTTGTTTGACGGCCTGGGATTTATCAATCCCGGTTACAAAACACCCGGAATCATCCATCGCGGCAGCTGGCTTAGGTGGCTCATTACCGGAGCATTCACCTTTTCCGCCCTCGCAGGCATCTTGTTCATTGCAGGTTATGATCTTACCCGTCCTGAAGCCTGGGTATCCCTCGATACCGCAGGGAAGATCCTTTCCTATTTCATGGTATCCGTAACTTTGATCGTAGTAGCTGTACCCGAAGGTTTGCCCATGAGTGTTACACTTAGCCTGGCTTTGAGTATGCGACGGATGCTGCAATCCAACAACCTGGTAAGAAAAATGCACGCCTGTGAGACCATGGGTGCGACCACTGTAATCTGTACAGACAAGACCGGTACCCTTACCCAAAATAAGATGCAGGTTCACGAGGCCAATTTTTTTGGAATTACACATCAAAAACTGACTGACAGCAATTTAAGTAATATCATCAGAAGTGCCATTTCAGTAAATTCGACGGCCTACCTGGATTTCACCGATCCCCATAACGTTCACGTCATCGGCAATCCGACAGAGGGTGCACTCCTGCTCTGGCTCCACGGCCAGGGGACCAATTACCTGAAGATCAGAAATGAGCAGGAAATTACAGAACAACTCACCTTTTCCACAGAACGAAAATACATGGCAACTATTCTCGGATCCGGCGACGGAAAGAGCATTCTGCTGGTTAAAGGGGCACCCGAAATCGTGATGGATCTCTGCAAGTCGGTTCAGCTGGAAGACAAAACTGTGCCCGTTGCTGAATATAAACCGGAAATTGACAGGATATTGCATGCCTACCAGAACCAGGCCATGAGAACGCTGGGTTTTGCCTACGAAATATTTGAGGATGACCAGCCACGCATTTCCAATGGGAAGGTGACGAGTTCCAATCTATGCTACATAGGAATTGCCGCCATTTCCGACCCTGTCAGGGAAGATGTTCCGGCAGCAGTGGCAGAATGTCTGAATGCCGGCATTGACATCAAGATTGTGACGGGGGATACTCCCGGCACAGCCAGGGAAATAGGCAGGCAGATTGGTATATGGAAAGAGGAGGCAGGAGATGATCAGCTTATCACCGGGAATGAATTCGCCGCCCTGACAGACGAGGAGGCAGGCATTCGTATCCGCAAACTGACAATCATGTGCCGCGCCAGGCCAACAGACAAGCAACGGCTGGTTCAGCTGCTTCAAAAGTCCGGTTCTATAGTTGCGGTAACCGGCGATGGGACAAACGACGCTCCGGCCTTGAATTTCGCCCATGTCGGCCTTTCAATGGGCTCAGGTACTTCTGTGGCCAAGGAGGCAAGTGATATCACCCTGCTGGATGATTCTTTCAAAAGCATTGCGACTGCCGTGATGTGGGGCAGATCATTGTACCAGAACATCCAGCGATTTATCCTTTTTCAACTTACCATCAATGTAACTGCGATGGTAATTGTTCTCCTCGGGTCCATATTCGGCCATGAGCTTCCGCTGACGGTTACACAGATGCTTTGGGTCAACCTGATCATGGACACATTTGCAGCAGCAGCACTGGCATCTCTTCCTCCGAATACGAACGTAATGAATAACAAACCCAGGAGAAATGAGGCATTCATATTAACGCCACAAATGAGGTCCTATATTCTGTGGACTGGATTTATTTTTGTTGTTCTGCTGTTGTTCCTGCTTTATCATTTCACAGTGAATGGAGAAATATCCAGGTACGACCTCTCCCGTTTTTTCACCATCTTCGTCATGCTCCAATTCTGGAACCTATTTAACGCCAAGGCTTTCGCCTCCGGCAATCATGCTTTTCACCAACTTCACAAGAGTATTGGCTTCCTGATTACGGTAGCGATGATCCTGGTGGGACAGTTTCTGATTGTCACTTTCGGGAAGGACGTATTTCGAACAGTCCCTTTGCTTCCGGTCGACTGGCTCATTATTATCGTTTCTACCTCTTTCGTACTGTGGTTTGGTGAGCTTGGGCGATTTGTGTACAAACTGATGCGAACCGGAAGGCTTTCCAGGGAATGACAACCGGGAAAGTCAGCAACTTCTTCCAAACACTAAAATTGAAAATCTAAAATTCGCTGATCATGGCGAAATGCCTATATTTGCCAACATGAAATACCCTTCCCGGTGTCCCGGAACCAACCGGATATGAATATTTGGGTGTTCCGTGTGGCAATGACAAGCAGATTATTCATCGGTGTTACATGCATGCCACGGTTTCGGTTATAAAAGTGGCGACTCAAAAGGCCTTGTCAATTTGAAAGGTATCCTGCTATCCGTCAGGGAGTTTCAAAAAAGCTTTCTGATGTGCTCCGGTTTAACAATGAAATGAACGAATGATTCTCAAGTTGAAAATTCTTTTGGCGGCGCTCATCCTGTTTGGCAGTACGATGTCCCAGGCACAGGAGAACGATATGGATAACGTATCCGGCAGTTCCGGTTCCGGCAGGAGGCAGGGAAACAAGGGAGGGGTAAAAACAGCGCAGGACTCCATCGTTTTCAAGATGCGCTCTTATGAATTACTGGATAACCTCACCCGCGTCCAGGAGGTAAAAGTAGATTCTTCAGTAAATGATTTCCATATATACAATCCAACCTACAAAAACTCAGTTTCGGTTCAGTCACTGGGGAATATTGGCAACTCCTACCAGTCGGCCGACTTCTTCCAGAGAAGGGTTACCGACCGGGACTTTCTTTTTCAGCTGAATTATTTCGATTATGGCCTTTGGCCGGGCGGAATCAGGTTTTACAATGCCACAAAACCGTATACCCTGATCACCTACGGACAATGGTTTGCCAATAAACCAAAGGGTGAAACCATCCTTAAAATCTTCCATACCCAGAATATCAATAAGAATATAAATTTCGGATTCTATTTCAATTCAATTGGATCTGCCGGTAAATATATGAACCAGGAGTCGAAGAACCGCAACTTTGGGTTTTTCACAAGCGGCAATTTTGATCGTTACGATTATTGGTTCACTTATGGAAAAAACAGGTTTCAAAACCAGGAAAACGGTGGATTACCCAATCCAAACGATATCGAAAACCCTGATATCAAGCCGGAAAACATCACTGTCTGGCTGACAGACGTCAATTCGGCCAATGATAATGTTTTTACTACCCTGACTCACCAGTTCAAGTTGGGTGTCTGGAAAGAGATGGAGGATAAGAAAAAGCAAGAGATTTATCAGCAGTTTATTCCAAGGGTGGCACTTGTCCATGTTATTGACATGCAGAAATCAACCCGGCTATTTTCAGAAGCGAACCCCAATCCGACCTACCTCTACACGGACGAAAAAGGGACCGTAAATTATTATGGGAAGGACCATGTTCCCTACATCAATGGTTCTTCAGGATCCACATTGGCACCGGCGACCATGGACAAAGCCGGCAAGTCCATACTCACCAACCGTTTCGTGCTGAAGTTTATGGAGGCCCCGGACAGGAAATACACCTTTGGCAAGCAGATTTTCATCTCCAACGACATTGTAAACCTCTATTTTCCCCGTCAGGATTCTGTTGTTGATGCAGATGGAATAAAAACCTCCCCGCTCGGACTGACGCAAAGTTCGGGCTATTCCAACACCTTTATCGGGGGTTCTGCCTACCGGACTGACGGACGGTTCTGGAACTGGACCGCAGAGGGAAAGTCCTATATCCAGGGACGCAATGCCCTGGATTATGAATTATCAGGAACGTTGGACAAACCTCTCAGGTCAAAAAAGGATACCTCCTTCATCCGTATTTTTGCCAAAATGTGGAATCATACCCCTGATTTCTTTTACGAACATTATTATTCCAACCATTACAAGTGGGAGAATGTCTTTGACAAAACCTATACCATGAGGATTGGCGCATCCATGGATAAACCCGGGTGGAGGCTCAAAGCATCAGTCAATTACAGCATCATCAGCAAATACGTATATTTCAACGAACAAGCTTTGCCTGAACAGGCAGATTCGGAATTTTCCGTACTCCAGGGAGTGCTGAACAAAGATTTCAGGATTGGCGGATTGAATTTCAGAAACTGGGTTGTCTTTCAACAAACGACTACAGATAAATACCTGGCACTGCCTGTTGTAAGTTTCAGAAATTCTACTTACTACGAAAATACCTATGCCAAGGTGCTTTTCTTCCAGATAGGGTTGGATACACGGTACGAAAGTGCCTATTATGCAGACCAGTACTCACCTGCCACCGGTATGTTCTACCGCCAGTCTGCAGAAAAAATCGGAGATTATCCCTGGGTGGATGCCTTTATCAACCTGAAACTAAAAAGAACAGCATTCTACATCAAGAATACAAACCTGGCAACAAATTTCAGGAAGGGAGGCTACTTTACTTCACCTGGCTATCCTGCTCCTGTCTCTACTTTTTTGTTTGGCCTTTCGTGGTCGTTTTACAACTGACGACCGCAGAGAATACATCATCCAGTTCGGCCAGAATCATGGCGGTAGCCCCCCAGATAAAATGCCCGTCAATATCATACCCGGGCACTGTGATACGACCTGTTGTGGTATCCATTTCCCTTTCCTGCAGGTTTGCCTTCCCGGCTATGCCTGAGAAAGATATAAAGAGAATCTCGTCCACTTCTGACGGATCAGCCCTGAATTCAGGTGCCCTGTCAAGCCATCCCAACACCGGGGTGATCAAAAAATCACTGATCTGAACATAAACAGAACTGAGTAACCCAAGCACCTTTATCGAGGCGGGATCAATTCCAATTTCTTCCTTTGCCTCCCTTAAAGCAGTATGAATCAAATCCCGGTCATCCTTTTCCCTTTTGCCGCCGGGCAATGCAATCTGACCCGCATGATTCTTCATGGAAGCCGGGCGCCGGATAAGGCAAATCCTGATGTCGGGTCCGACGGGGAACAGTAAAACCAAAACTGCACTTTCATAGTAACCGGAGTGATTGGAAGGAAGCTCAAGTAATCTTCCCGGAGGAAGCATTTTAAGATGGGAAAAACTTCCGGGCAGGCGATTTTTCAACTGCTCAGCCAATTGCCGGAATGTTATGTCAGGTTGAATTTTCACTTTAACCGGATAATTTAATTAGAATCAGTCCAGGCAACTTTTTGTTCCGGGAGGTTAGTATTTTCTTAGGGATCGAAAATTTTCAAAAGGCCCGGTAAACAGGATCAGTTATCATTCCCGTAATCATCCATCCTTGAACGTATATCCCTGACATTCAGCTGCAAGTATACCTTGTCGCGGTACTGATTCTCAGTAACGGAATAGCAAATATCAAATGGCAGGGATTGCTTGATCATTTCAAAATGAGTCGAAAGCGAGAATCCGATCCCAGAAAAGCGGGATGAGGAGCGGTTGGCTTCCATCAGATCCAGTTTCACATGGTCGTTATTTTTCCCGACCAGTTTGCTGGTTCCATAATCCATGACATCTTCTGTTAAAAAAACAGGAGTCATATTGTGGGGCCCGAAAGGTTCAAACTGCTTGAGGAGCCTGATAAACTTCGGAGAGAGGTCTGAAAGGGAAATTTTTGCGTCCAGATCGATTTTCTGAATCATCTGATCCGATGAAATGGTGTCTCTCACCACCTGTTCGAACCGCCTGGAGAATTCTGCCACATTTTCAAGTTTCATGGAAAGACCTGCAGCGTACATGTGTCCGCCGTATGATTCAAGCAGGTCGGCGCATTTGCCGATGGCTTCATAGAGGTCGAATTCACCCACCGACCGTGCCGACCCGGTAGCGATGCCGTTGGATTCAGTCAAGACAACGGTTGGCCTGTAATAATGCTCCGTAAGCCGTGAAGCGACGATACCGACAACGCCCTTGTGCCAGTCGCGGTTATAAATAACCGTCGATTTCCGTCCCTCATAAAACTCACTCTGGGAAATCATTTCCAGGGCTTCCATGGTAATATCCCGGTCAAGGGTTTTGCGAATCTCGTTGTATGAATTGATCTCGATACCCAGCTCTTCCAGCTCGACACTGTCTTCTGCCAGCAGAATTCTGACAGATTTCTTACCGTGTTCTATTCTGCCGGAGGCGTTGAGCCTTGGGCCGATCTTGAAGACAATATCCTGTATTTTTATTTCCCCGGTAATGCCAGAGTAGTTGATTAACGTTTTTAACCCGGTGGAGGGGTTGGAATTAAGCTTTTGAAGACCATAAAAGGCAAGAACCCTGTTTTCACCTGTAAGGGGAACAATATCCGAGGCGATGCTGACCACCACCAGATCGAGAAGATCATAGGCTATATCCTGCGGAAGATCATTCTTCTGACAAAAAGCCTGTATCAGCTTAAAACCCACACCGCATCCCGAGAGATCCTTGTAAGGGTAATTACAGCCAGGCTGTTTAGGGTCAAGAACAGCAACTGCATCAGGAACTTTTTCATCGGGATTATGGTGGTCGCAGACAATGAAATCGATTCCCAGCTCAGATGCATAGGCAATTTTATCAACTGCCTTTATACCGCAGTCAAGGACAACTATCAGTGTAATATTCCTGGAGGCAGCATAGTCAATTCCAATACGGGAAATGCCATAGCCCTCCATATAGCGGTCAGGAACATAATATTCGACATTCGTGATCCGCCTGGCAAGGAAAGTAAACATCAGTGCGACAGAGGTAGTCCCGTCCACATCATAATCGCCGTAGACCATCACCCGCTCGTTCCCGGCAACAGCCTTCTGCAGCCTTTCGACGGCTTTATCCATGTCTTTCATCAGAAAAGGATCATGCAGATCAGAAAGTTTAGGACGAAAAAACGTTTTGGCGGCGGCATAACTCCTTATCCCGCGCTGTACAAGAAGATTGGCTATGGCCATATCCACATTGAGCGCAGCAGAAAGTTGCTTGATATCATTGATATCAGCCTGTTCCTTCAGTTTCCAGAGTTTTTGCATTTTTTCCCTTTTCCCCGTACAGATTCTTCAATTATTTCCCAAATATACCTTTTTGGCTCATAGTGACAAAGATAAATGAGTGTGAACAACCAATTCTTTACCAAGAAATTTGAATTGTGCTTTTATCGGTGTTATATTAAGCTACTTAGATTTCTGCGAAGGCAGGGCTTTTTAACATATACTTCTTTGATGAAGGGATGAAAATTGAAGGGATCCAGCCAAAATAAAGGATATCTTTTCTTATCTTTGCACGTAATTTTTTTAAAAAAAATAGGATTATTAATTAAAGATGAGCAATATAGAGTTAAGTGAGC
>CAZDLO010000083.1:14664-15761 GCA_964506325.1 uncultured Tangfeifania sp. | reverse complement strand
GTTAAGCGGAAGGATGATGTATTATAAAGGAAGAAATGTCCGCGTTACTTCTTTAAGTGATATTACTCAGCGCAAGCAGGCTGAAGAGGCCCTTATTAAAGCAAAAGGCGAAGCGGTAAAGGCCAATCGTGCCAAAAGCGAATTCCTTTCGCGCATGAGCCACGAACTGCGCACACCTATGAATTCGATCCTTGGCTATTCCCAATTGATGGAAATGAGCGAGCTGAAACCATCTCACAAAAAGGGAGTAAACCACATTTTGAAAAATGGCCGACACCTGCTCAATTTGATAAACGAAGTACTCGACATTGCAGGGATTGAAGCCGGAAGACAAATTCTCATTACTGAACCAATACTATTGTCCAGCCTTATTCATGAAATAATAGAGGTTGTTCAAGTTGCTGCAGACAACAAAAATGTAACACTTAAACTTATTGATTCACAGACCAATAGCCCTTTCGTCATGGCTGACAAGCTCCGGTTGATGCAAGTTTTACTTAATTTAACCAACAACGCCATAAAATACAACAGACTAAACGGTTTTGTGAGCATTAAAACAGATGTGATGCCTTCCGATGGGCACGGAAACTCCAGCGTAAGGATATCAATAAGCGATACTGGCCATGGGATTATACCCGAAGATATTGGCAAACTCTTTCAACCCTTCGAGCGTATTGGAGCAGAAAGAACCGAAACTGAAGGTACAGGGCTTGGACTTATGGTAGTAATGAAACTGACTGAAGCCATGGGCGGCGCAGTTGGGGTTGAAAGCGAACCCGGCGTAGGAAGCACCTTCTGGATTGAGCTGCCGCAAGCTGAGAACCAGGGTAAAGTCAGTAGTAATGAAGAAGAAGACTCCGGGCAAATGGCAATTCAAGAGAATGAAAAGGATGCAACTATCCTGTTTATCGAAGATAACCTTTCAAATATCGAACTCGTCGAAGACATTATTGGAGAATATCGACCGACAATACAACTTGTAAAATCCATTTACGGAAGACAAATCGTCAAAATGGCAGTGGAGCATAAACCCGGTTTAATATTGCTCGATCTTGATTTGCCTGACATCAGTGGAATTGAAGCGTTAGCAAATCTTC
>CAZDLO010000083.1:0-14654 GCA_964506325.1 uncultured Tangfeifania sp. | reverse complement strand
TCGATCTTGATTTACCTGCTATAAAGGGCAACGAAGTACTGGAAAAGCTGAAGGCAGATCCGCACACAAAATCTATACCGGTAATCATCATCAGTGCCGATGCTATGCCGTTTCAGGTTGAGGAATTGATGAAAGCCGGTGCTGTGGCCTATTTGACCAAGCCATTTGATGTAGTTCAATTTCTGACAGCCATTGATCAGTTCATTAAAATTTAAACTGTTCGTACAGCTGGAACAAAACTGATCACGACAGATTCAACATTGAAAGATGCAATGAGCCTTATTGTAGACGATAAGGTTATAATGCTCCATAATTGATCCAAAAGTGTTATTGAGCAAAGTTCCTGCCTGAAATTTGTTGCCGGGATTTCAGATCCCTTCTTGAAAAGTTTGCGGTAAATTATTATGTTTACCGATCTAACTTGCTGACATGAAGTTTTACCTGCCTCTCCTTGTAATATTTATTTTACTGAATTCTCACCTGGCCAATGGCGGGGTAAGGGATCTGCTTCCTCAGCTTTCTGTCTCCAAACCTGATACAAACAGGGTGATATTGTTAAGCAATCTCTGCTACGACTACCGTTTTGTTTCGGCCGATTCGGCCAGGATGTTTGGCGAACAGGCTCTCAGCCTGGCCAATGAGCTGAAATACAGCCGAGGGATCGCACAGGCATTCAATGACCTGGGAATTCTTTACATTGATAAAGCTGATTACAGGAAGGCGACTGAGCAGTTGAATGAATCCATGAAAATCAGGGAGTCCCTGAATGATCTGCCGGGAATGGCTTCCCTGTACAACAAGCTTGGCATCATTGATCAGAAACAGGGCAGACTCAAGGATGCTCTTCAGAATCAGCTTGCTGCACTGAAAATATACGAGAATCTTGGCCAGGACAAATGGATAGGTTACTGCCTGAACAATATTGCCATCATCCACCAGAACCTGGGCAACCTGGACAAAGCACTCGAATATCACAAGCGCGGACTGCAATACCGGTTAAAGATGAATGATTTGCCGGGTGAGGCCACCTCCTACAGCAATATGGCCAATTTGTACTGCAGAATGCGGGATACCGCCCGGTCGCTCGTGTATTACGAAAAGGCACTCTCCCTGTCAAGAAAGCTGAAAAACGATGAACTGATCAGTGGCAACCTGAGCAATTTGGGCAACATTTACCTGGGACAGAAAGCTTTCCCGGTGGCTGTCGGTTTGTACAGGGAATCCCTCGAAATAAGGGAAAGGCTGGGTGATCTAAAAGGTATCTCATCCAGCCTCTCCAGGCTGGGAGCTGTTTATACTGAAACAGGAAGATTCCCGGAAGCACTGAAGGTACTCACCCGTTCGTTGAATATTGCCAGAAAGATTTCGGTGCTGGAAGAGGAGACCAGCGCCCTGATCGGCCTTGCCAGGCTAAAAGCTCTGACCAGTCAGCATGACAGTGCCTTTTTTTACATGCAACAGTACATTGCCATGAAGGATTCGGCTTACGATGGACGGATCCGTCAGCAGATACTGGAGGTCCAGACCAAGTACGAGAACGAGAAGCTCGCGCAGGACCTTGAACTTGTAAAGCACGAAAAAGAGTTTGCCGAAATCAGTCTCATCCAGAAAAAAACGCAGTTGCTGTTGCTGCTGTTCATCCTGATATCCTTGACAGGAGCTGCTGTTTTCTTCTTTTACCGTCACCGGCAACACCAGAAGGCTGCAGCTGCGGCTGAAAAGATACTGGAGAATGAAACACGCCTGAATGCTGTACTGGAGGGACAGGAGGAAGAACGGCGCCGCATAGCCAGGGAGTTGCACGACGGGCTTGGGCAAACACTCACTGCCATCAAGCTGAATTACCAGGCCCTGGAAGGAAAAATTACAGGGCAGGAGCAGTTGCAGGATTTCAGGAAACTGGAATCTATGCTGGATAGTGCCAATTCTGAGGTAAGATCCATTTCCCACCAGATGATGCCCAAAGAACTGGAACAATTCGGACTTATTGCCGCAGTGGAAGGTACGTTGAAACTGATCCTGGAGAACACACCGTTGCAGTACAGTTTTGAGCACAGCGGATTCAGGGAACGGATCGGCAGTCAGGGCGAACTTGTTCTCTTCAGGGTGCTGCAGGAGTTGGTCAACAATGTGATCAAGCACTCGCGTGCCGACATGCTCAATGTCCGGTTGCTCAAACATGCCAATCATGCAGTGCTGAATGTTTCGGACAATGGCATCGGTTTTGACGTGCACATGCACGAAAAGAAGGGTATAGGGCTGCTTAATATTGCCGGACGCATCGACGGGATCAAAGGCCATCTTCATTATGAATCTGAACCCGGCAAGGGAACGACAGTAACCATTAGAATTCCTGTGACATGAAAAAAATAAAGATTCTGATGGTTGATGACCATCAATTGATTGTAGACGGGATGATCTCACTGCTGAAAAACAAAGAGGATATCCTGGTTGCCGGGGTGGCCAATAATGGGAAAGAAGCTCTGCAAATGCTGAGAGTTCTCGAACCTGAACTGGTATTGATGGATATAGATATGCCTGTTATGAATGGCATTGACGCGCTCAGGGAGATCAAAAAGACAAATCCGGGCACAAGGGTTATTATCCTCTCCATGCACGAAGAGGCGGGTATGATAAAAAACCTGGTGGCTCTGGGTGCCGATGGATATTTATTGAAAAGTTGTTCGGAGGAGGAATTGTTAAGGGCAATCAACACAGTTGCCCTGGGACAGCCCTATTTTTCGCACGGAGTTACCGTCTCCCTGCTGAATGCCAAAGTTTCAGTGGCACCATCCTCCGACCCATTGCACGAGGTGCTTTCTGACAGGGAAACAGAGGTGCTCCGGCTTATAACTGAAGGTTTTTCCAACAAGGAGATTGGCGCCCAACTTTTTATCAGCCACCGCACCGTGGATACCCACCGCACCAATCTTATGAAGAAATTGAATGTCAGCAATATTGCAGGGCTGATCAGTTATGCCATCAGGAAGGGTCTTGTCTGAACCTTTCGCCATATTTTTTCCTTTTCCACTCAAAACAGGGTAAAAGTCGTAGGGGATTACGACGATTACCGTATTTCCACAAAGTGTCGAAGCAGTTAGTTTTGCCCTTGTAATTGCTTATTTCTTACGCCACTTTTCTCATCAGAAGACATCAGAAACATTCACAGAGTTTCCTGGCAAATCTCATGCACGGCGGTGTTAGGGATTATAAGCAATTACCTTGCCAGGAGCTCTGTGTTTTTTTTGGACTTGCCTAACGAAGGATTATATGGATACTTTGAATTTAAAATTGACTGTGCCGACTTCCGCTGAGAAATGGATCAGCTTCTGCCCAAGGCAGACGACCATCGGCCTGTTACTGATGATGCTCACTTTTTTGGGATTGTCCGGGAAGGCAACAGGTCAGGCTTCCAATGCTGATTTTGACCGGTTGAAAATTGGAGACGGCAACTGGCATTTTACCGGTGTCGATTACTGCGGGGAAAACAATATGCTCGTTGCCTGCACCAAAGAGGCTGCCCCGTTGAAAATTACTGACTGGAAAACTGGAAAGATTACCGCAGAATACCCTGCCGGGAACTGGCCAACAGGTTCAAAAGTCAGCTTTTCGGCCAAAGGGAAATACATTCTCCTCCAGCAGCAGGGATACAATATTCCCTCCATCAACAAGCCCAGGTCCATCAGTTTTGAAATCATCGACGCCGGAACAGGCAGGCAAATCAGGATTTTCGAAAAGGTGCAGGACGTGGTGATCTCTGCCGACGAAAAGATGGCGCTGAGCCTTTGCGACGGGGAGGTGGTATCCTGGAATTTGCCGGATGCTTCCAGGAACAGTTCATTCAAGGTTGGCGGGGCAGGGAATGCAATAGAACTTTCACCGGATGGCAAGACCATTGTTGTTTCGCATTCCATCACCAAAGAAGATTTAAAGGGCGACAAAACCTATGACAAACAAAAAAAGGCGGTAAGTTTTGCTGTAAAATACAAACAGCGGATCAGTTTTTATGATGCCCGTAGCCAGGAACGGATCAGCACCATAGGTGAACTATATGACATCATCTATAATTTCAGGTTCTCACCGGACGGGAAATGGTTGTTTGTACTGCAAAGTCCCGATCTGAATGCCCAAACCACCAAAAAAGGGATCACCTACATCAACACGGTCAATACTGAGAGCCGGGAGCCTGTCAGGCTGGGTTTTACCTCCCAGTCCATTACCCGGCCGGAACTTAAATTCAGCAACAGCGGGAAAATGTTTGCCATCAATTCGAAGGGAAGCCGTTTCCAGGAGATTCTTTTGTACGACCTGGAGGAGGGGAGTTTACTCAAACGGTTCGAGCTGGGATACAGGTTGTTTGAGAAGAGCGACGGGGAGAAATTCATCAACGACACCAGGCCCTCCTATGTTTTTCTGCCGGGCGACGACGCCATCCTGGTGGCGATGGGTAACCGCCTGATAAAGTGGAATCTGGAATTAAATCAATAAGTATTATGAAAGCAATTTATCTTACTGCATTTCTGATTGTTTTGTCATTCTGGCTGCATGCCGAAAACAAGCCGCTCCTGGAATCGAAAGAGGAGATCATACGGCAAGCCAACCTGGACCTTGAACAGGCGATGAATCCACCTGAGGGTGAGCTGTATAAAATCGGACAAAAGTACAACATCAGGGGAACCTATACCTTCCGGCTAACCATCCGCGACAAGGGCAATATTGTATCAGTGTTCGTTGCCGGACAGCAGGACGGCAATATACCCTCCCAAAACAAATTAAAGGATGCAGTATTTGACTTCAGGTTGAGCTTTAAGATGCCAAAGAACAAAGATTATAAATTCGATTATACATTCAAGTTTTAAACTATCTGATTATGAAAAAGTTACTATTTTTTGTATCGTTACTGTTCGCTTATGCCGCAGTTTCTGCACAGGAAGATATGCCTGTTGTTTGGGAGACCAAACTATCCCACCAGATTCTTCACACCGGAACTTCCCTGGAAGGCGAGCACAGTTATGCCGCTTCCGACAAGGAAATGACGCTTTTTGACAACAATACCGGGAAGACAATCTGGAACAAATCCTTCGATGACATGGCCCCGAAACTCAGGAAGATTGATGAACTGATCCCGTTCTGGGCATCCAGTACCGTCTTCCTTTTCGACCGCAAGATGGGAAAGGACCAGATTGCCTGTATTGCCCTTGAAACGGGAAAGTTACTCTGGAGCAGCGATAAATACCAGGATCTTGACGAATCCTCCATCACCTACATCAAAGAGGAGGACTGTTTTACCATTACGCTGAAGAATGAACTGGTTTATATCAGGGCCCAGACCGGGGAGGAGTTGTGGAGTACGGCAAAATTCAAGGGCGTCGTCGGACAGTACAGCTATGACCCCAATGACAATACCATGGTAATGGTCAATTTTGTCCCTTCGGCCCTGGGTGCCCTTTTTTCAGGTTTTAAAAACCAGATAGTCCGTATTAACCTGAAAAACGGCGAAATAGTTTGGGAAAGCACCTACATAGGACGTGCTGAGCGAAAAATAATTTCCAAGCAATTTCTTTTTTCACTGGATGTTTCCGACAACAAGGTATTCCTGAGACTCAACGGTATGCAGGTGTACGATTACAAGACCGGTGCACAGTTGTGGTCGGCCGCCTTCGATTTCACTCCCGAGAAAGTTGTGGGCAAACCTATCGGCACCAAGGCATTCGGAGTTTATGGCGCGGTAGCTTCGCCTGTTGTGGACGGAAATGACATTTATGTCCTGGATATGGTGAGCAAGAGCAAGCAATACGTGAAAAAATACGATATAAATACCGGCAAGCTGCTCTGGACCTCGCATGAAATCGAGGATGCACGCGCCATTCCGGGAATGACAGTGATAGACGGGAAGGTGCTGCTGCAGATAGGGGGAGTTGTGGAGAAACAATACATCCAGACGCGCAGGACCGCCGACCAGGTAATTACGGAATATGTTATTGCTTTTGACAATGTAAAACCCTGCGGAATCCAGGCGTTGAATACTTCAGACGGAAAGCTGGTTTGGGAATCGGAAAGATTCAAAAGAGGAATCACCAACGCCATCGCACTGAAAGGAGATTATATTGTTTGCAGCGGAAAAGAGCTCTATTCGATGGATATTGCTTCCGGCAAGGAAAAATATGAGGTGCCTGTTTCCAAAGGAGGTGTCGGACTTGCCCAGAAAATACTGCCGTTCAAAGAAAATGTAATCGTAGTGGTGGGTGAAAAAGGTGTATCAACATTTGACGTGACAAATGGTGCACTTCTCAATTCCGGCAAGTACAGAACTTCCTCACTGGAAGATTGCGTTGATGACATCCTGGTGATGAAGACCGAAAAGGCAGACATTGGAACATTTGATCTGAACACCTGTAAATATATGGATTTCAAGGCCAGGACAGGGGCGGCAACCACCTTGTCGCGCGATGGAAATTTTGTGTATGTCTACGAGAAGAAAGTAGTGACCAAACTAAAAACCCACTCCTGAAAAGTCTTATCACCCGGTCTGGCAGCAGAATATATCCAATTCTGCCTGCCGGATCAGGTGGAAACAAATATCTACCTGGATAACAGGTATTAAAATGCTGAGTATTCTGATCCGGTCTTTCCCTGTGTTTTGCTGATGGCACTGATGTTAGCTCACCCTGATATTGCCGGATTGTTTATGCCTTTTCAGGGCATTCCACCAGACAATTCCGACATGAAATCAGCAATAGGCAGAAGATTGGAAAATTATACTTTGCTCACTCTGCTTTAACCTGGCAGAACTTACCCTGAATGAAAAGCACCTGCGCGTAAAAGTGCAGGTGCTTTATTCTTTAGCACCGACCTGGATTTTAATAGTCCATAAGATTTGAATATCACCAAAGCTGATTAACTTCGTAATCTCCGGTTCGCATCTTGTTTTCATTAATTTCACACACTATACCTGAAAGCTATGAGAAATTTTAAACTATTGACTGTTATAATATTAACTCTTATAATGGCAACGTCTTGCACCACCAAACAGGAAAAAATGGAAAACAGAATCAAAACATTCCTTACAGCCTACGATGCAAAAATGATTCCTCTTTACAAGGAATCAGCCCTCACATCGTGGAATGCAAATATCACCGGCTCCGACGGTGACCTGGCCAAAAGCGAAAAGGCAGCCTTCGGTTTTGATGAATTGTACACCGACAAGAAGGCTTTTGCAGAACTTAAAGAGATCAAAGAGTCCGGAGAGGTTAAGGATCCCGTTCTGCTGCGCCAGCTGGAGCTTATTTATGACAGTTATCTTGGAAAGCAGGTGGATACAAGCCTTATCGCCATAAAGCTCAGGATGGAAACAGATATCAACAAAAAATACCTGAATTTCAGGGTGAAAGTGGATGGTAAGGAACTTACCGACAACCAGGTTGAGGATATCCTCAGGGAGTCCAAATCTAGTGCTGAACTTCAGGCTGCCTGGGAAGCGCATAAGCAAATCGGGCCGGTGGTTGCTGACGATATCGTTAAGCTCGTGAAACAACGGAACCTTATCGCGCACAATCTTGGCTTTGGCAACTATCACGAGATGAGCCTCAAACTTTCGGGACAGGATCCAGCCCAGGTGACAGCTACCTTTGATGAACTCGATGTTCTTACAGGAGCAAATTTCGCGCAACTCAAGTCCGATATTGACAGCTATTTTGCCAAAAGATACGGAATAAAGCCAGGGGAACTCAGGCCATGGCACTACCAGAACAGGTACTTCCAGGAGGCCCCCGAAATCTATCCGGTGGATTTTGACCAGTATTACAGCAACCAGGATCCGGTTAAACTGGTGGCTGCATTCTACGACGGAATAGGGCTCAACGTGGATGCCATCCTCGCCAAAAGCGACCTCTACGGGAAGCCCGGGAAAAATCAGCATGCCTTTTGTACTGATATAGACCGTGCAGGGGATGTCCGCACACTGGACAATATCCGTCCCGACTCCTACTGGATGAACACCATCCTCCATGAGCTGGGCCACGGCGTATATTCCTATTACAATGATATGACACTCCCTTTCACCCTCCGGGATGCTGCCCATACCTTTACCACAGAGGCCATTGCCAACATGTTTGGCCGCATGGCCACAGACCCGGGATGGATGCTCGATATGGGCATTATTGATGCCAGAGAAAAGGAGAAGGTCGCTGAAGTGAGCAGAAAATCACTCCGTCTCCAGATGCTGGTATTCAGCCGCTGGGCCCAGGTCATGTACCGTTTTGAAAAGTCGATGTATGAAAATCCCGACCAGGACCTGAATTCATTGTGGTGGGAGATGGTTGAGAAGTACCAGATGATTAAAAAGCCGGAAGGGCGGAACATGCCCGACTGGGCCACCAAAATCCATATTGCCCTTTATCCGTGTTACTACCATAATTATCTCCTGGGCGAACTCCTGGCATCCCAGCTGTATTGCTACATGACTGCCAATGTCACCCAAAAGTCGTCACTTGTCGGCGAAAAGGCCGTCGGGGATTATTTACGCGAAAAGGTGTTTCTGCCGGGTGCACGTTATACCTGGAATGACATGATTGAAAAGGCCACAGGTGAGAAGCTGACTGCAAAATATTATGCAAAGCAGTTTGTGGAGTAACAGGTACCCTTCATCGAATCACTGATCCCAAAAAACATGAATTTGGTCAATACCCGGAGAACAGATGCATTTTGATTACCTGATTATTGGCGCCGGTGTTGTAGGCTTATCCATTGCCAGGGAGCTGAGGAAAAGGTTTCCCGGCTCTGAAATTGCCGTGCTGGAAAAGGAGACAGATGTGGCTTTCCATGGAAGCGGCCGGAACAGTGGAGTCCTTCATGCCGGTTTTTACTATTCTGCAGATACGCTGAAAGCAAAACTCACCAGGGATGGCAACAGGCAGATGCGTGAATATTGCTATGCCAATAATCTGAAAATCAATGAGTGTAAAAAAGTCGTGGTAGCAAAAGACGAAAGCGAACTGCCTGCACTTTTTGAACTTGAAAAAAGGGCCGGGGCGAATGGGGTTGAAGTACAGATGATCGATGAAAGGCAATTGCTTGAGATTGATCCCAATGTTAAAACATTTAAAAATGCGCTGTATTCACCTACCACAGCTACCGTCGATCCGGTAGAGGTTACACAGGCGATAAAAAACGAACTCCTTTCCGCCGGAGTTGTGTTTTTCTTCGGGGAGGGGTATCAATCCAGGACGGAGGGGAACCGCATTAAAACCACTTTGGGAAGAACTATGACTGCCACCAAAATCATCAACGCTGCCGGATTGTACGCAGATAAAGTGGCAGGTGATTTCGGCTATTCTGAAAAATATACCATCATCCCCTTTAAAGGGGTCTATCTTAAATACCATGGAGACGATATCCCGGTTTCCACCAACGTGTACCCGGTACCCAACCTGAAGAATCCCTGGCTGGGTGTGCACTTTACCGTGACAGTCGACGGAAAAGTAAAAATCGGTCCGACCTCCACCCCAGCCTTCTGGCGGGAGAACTACCATGGCTTCGATCGTTTCAATGCTTCGGAAATGGCCGGTATCTTATCGTGGGAAGCCTCACTGTTCATCAGGAACTCTTTTGGATTCAGGAATATAGCCCTGGAAGAAATCAGGAAATACAACCGCACCTGGTTTGCGGGCCTTGCTCGTGGGCTTGTCCGGAAAATAGATGTCAATGGCTTCAGCGAATGGGGAAGGCCGGGGATCCGGGCCCAGTTACTGAACAAACAAACCAGGGAGCTGATCATGGATTTTGTGGTTGAGGGAGACAACGATTCAGTGCATGTGTTGAATGCCGTATCGCCTGCCTTCACCTGCTGTTTCCCCTTCGCCGCCTGGGTGGTGGAAAATTATATTTTGAAAACATCATAAAAATGAATATGGAAAACAATTTTACAGCTATCAATGGCGAATTTGTTCCTTTTAACCAATCCTGCCTTCCTGTTTCTGACCTGATCATCCAAAGGGGATACGGAATCTTCGATTTTTTCCTGGTGAGGAACAACATACCTCCATTTTTGTCATTTCACCTCGACAGGTTCATCAAATCAGCAGCCCTGATGAATCTTCAGCTGGCCTATACCAAGGACGAGCTTTCGGAGATGGTCCTTCATCTGATCAGTAAAAACAGCATCGGGAATTCTTCCATAAAAATCATGCTGACCGGGGGTATTTCTCCGGATGATTTTACGCTCATGCCCGGAAAATCCTTGCTGGTCATCATCAATAAACCCTATGAAATCAAATGGCCGGAGGCATGGAAGAACGGTGGCAGTCTCATTACCAGCAGGTACCAGCGTGAAATTCCCGGAGCAAAGACGATCAATTACATCCGCTCAGTGAGTTTATCCGGGATTCTGGCAGAGAACCATACAGCTGAAGTCCTCTACCTGGACAGAAACTGGGTCCGCGAATGCTCCAGGAGCAACATTTTTTACGTAAAGGATCAGGTGGTGTATACCCCGAAATCCAGGATGCTGGAAGGTGTGACACGTAAAAGGATTTTGCAGCTGCAGGGCTTTGATATTCGGATAAAAGACTTTAAAATCAGTGAGTTGCTGGCTGCCGACGAGGTATTTATTACCAGTACCACCAAAGGGGTCCTGTCTGTTATTAAGATTGATTCTAAAGTAATTGCCAACGGCAGGATCGGGGCAGTGACGAGTGCCATCCGTACCTTGATCATGGAATAGCTGCCATATCATAGCAACAGGCCCGTAATTTTAAAGGCCCCGCTTTTGCAGTATTTTCGTTAAAGTCTGTCTTTCCCGTCTGTGAGCCATTCGAGGGAGAAGCGGACAAATTTTATCCATTCCCGCCTGTGTTTTTCTCCGCCCTCGAACAGCAGTCCGATATTGCCGTCGGGCAGCCTGACCATAGTGGAATAGGAGGATGGACCGGCATGAATGAGTTTTTTAACCGGCCAGGTTTGTCCTTCATCATAACTCATCCTTACTGTAAGTTTCGTGCGGTCCAGGATGCCGAATTTCTCTCCCGAATTGTCCGGATTGGCAAAAAGTATCCGGTCTTTCTTTTCTTTTTCTGCAGAACTGTATCTTACCAGGCTGGCCTGGCAGGGACACTCATTGAGAGCCCTGTCCCACCGTACCGCCGACCAGGTGGAACCGCCATCCCTGCTGGTTGCCACGCCGCGGCAACTCATTCCCATATTTCCGCGCATATTGATCATGAGGGTGCCATTATTCAGTTCGATGGCCTGGCTCTCATCTGAAAGTTCTCCGACAAGGCTCCCCTGTGTCCAGGTCTTCCCTTGGTCGTCACTGTAAACCACGCAGGAGTAGTTGTTCTCCTCGATCTCTTCGTCGGGCAAACCCAGGTATCCTGGAATGACCAGCCGGCCGCTTCGCAGCTGGATACCAATGCCTGGTCCGCTGACGAAACTGTTGTTGTGGTTTTTTGTTACACGGGCCAGGTCAACCGGTTCAGTCCATGATATACCGTTGTCATCACTGGTAAGCAGTAATTGGCGGTGCTTGTTATCCCCATACTTATGTGCATCAATGCAATACAGCAGAATACGGTTGTTCGAACGGTCAATTACGGGGCACGGATTCATCAGTGCTTCATTGCCCGTGCCTTTAACGAGCACCTGGGTGGGCAGCCAGGTACGTCCGCCGTCGACACTTCGCTTAAGTATCATGTCCGTCGGACTTGCATCGGTAATGGCCTCTTTCCTGGCCTCGCAGAAAGCCAGGAGGGTATTGTCCGGAGCCAGGATCATCGACGGAATGCGGTAGGTATTTACTCCTTCCGTGCCACAGACAAAGAGGTTGAAAGATTCAGGTGCTCCGGTCTGAGCGGTGTCTATTTCAGTCATCACAACCCTTAGTCCGAAGTCGCTGTGTGCCATGGCAGGCAGTTCATGGTGTCTGCGGGCCGACCGGCAGTGGCCGCCCATGGAGATCCAGCTCCCCCCGCGTAATACGCGGTGTTCGGCAGTTACAGGACCTTGAGGGTCCTGCGCCGGACCCTCCGGGTAATAGCCGTGCCAATCCTGGCACCATTCCGAAACATTGCCGCTCATGTCATACAAGCCCCACGGATTGGCAGGAAACCGGCCAACTTTTCGGGCATATTTGTCTTTCGTTACAACGGTGTTGCCCCGCCACCATGCCTGCCTGGTAATTTCAGCATAATACGGGTCATCACCCCAGTAAAAACGGGTCTGGGTACCGGCCCTGCAGGCATATTCCCATTCTGCCTCAGTCGGCAGCCGGAATGTCTTTCCGGTCAGGTCCGACAATTTCTTTACAAAGGAAAGGGCATCGTTCCAGGAGATATAGACAGCCGGAGTGCCCGGATCGTTCTGTGTGTAACTCTTTCCGGCCCAGGGTGTCGTTCCCATAACTGACTGCCACTGTTCCTTGGTCACCTCATATTTTCCCATCAGGAATCCATGGGAAAGTGTCACGGGATGCCGGGGGTTTTCCTTGTTGGGATAGGCATCCTGTTCGCCCTGGTTCATGCCCATCAGAAAAGTACCGGGCTGAATTTTTACCAGGTCGAGCTTCAGTCCTCCCGGCAGTTTGACAACAATGTCAGGGTTTCCCTTGGTTTGTGCTTCAACAGCATTCAGGATGCAGAGTGCCATCAGGATTGTCACAATTAGCAGCAGTCGGAATACAGGCGCCGGAGTTCTCATGACGAAGGTATTATCTGTGTGATTCAAAAAAGTGAATAGTGGTATCCCCGGAAAAATTCAAAGGATTTGGTCTCTCATTTTCAAACTTACAAACATTATTTCCTTTTTAAAAACCAAGTTTCTGCAAATATCGTTGGCAAGGTATTTCCCGGCGTAGATTTCTCTCGCTGGTTATAGGATCAGGTCAATAAGAATAGGCCAAATCTGCGTTATTTTTACTAAAATTACAGTATTGATGTTCAATCTTCCAGTCTTCATGGAATACAATCAATCGATTGCTAAATCCATGCAGATCAGGATGTATGATTTGAGTTATCCTTTTTTAGCCTTGTGCCGTTTCGTTGTATCAAATAAATTGCTTTCCGATGTTAAGACCTCTGTTGACTCCCGCAAACGCATTTAAAAATTTTCATCATCGCTGGCTTGGCCGGGCGGTGATCCTTGCTGTTATTGTACTTGCCTTTTCAGAACAGTTAACGGCTTCAGGTTACAAGGGGATTGTTGTTCAGCATTCCGAATCTGCCTCGAAAGTCGAACTGAATATTGTCAATCTCTTTGCAGACCGATTGAGAGAGGCTGGCATGGCCGATGTGCGTATAGTTTCTGAAAGTCCGGGATCCGGTCCGGCAAAGGATCAATTGCTCATCCTTCTTGGCCGGCAGGATAGCTTCAAGGAGATGACCGATTATTTCAGGAAGAACCGCATCCCTCTTTTGTCAGAGACTGAGCCCGGACCAGAAGGTTTTTTACTAAGAAGCGATGCTGGTCAGAATCTTGTCATAGCCGCAGGCCTCGACCAGCGCGGATGCCTCTATGCCGTTGGCGAGTTGTTGCGGCAAATAACTGTCAGAAAGGGTCTTCTGGAGATACCCGGAAACCTGGATATCCGTACTGCTCCGGCGTTTGAGATACGGGGTACACAGGTCCAGCAGAGCGGTATCGCCTTGAGCCTGGCAAAAGCCCGTCCCTGGACCGGGAAGGAGCGGCAACGGGTTGTACTTGACTATGCCCTTGCCGGTGCCAATATATTCTCCTCCGGTGAAGGTGCAGAATATGATTTTCTGAAATCCTTCGGATTGATGACCCAGGGAGATTTTGGTGCGAACACGGCAGGAGGCGATATCCCGGCAGGGTGGGAAGCGAAGGAATCGATCGGCAGGAAAGGGTATGTTTGCCTGTCCGTGCCGGATGCCAGGAAATATATGCTGGAACAGTGTGAGAAATATTTCAGTTCGTCACCCTCTTTCGACCTGGTTAAGTTCTATGGAGGGGATGGCGGCGGATGTGAGTGTGACAAGTGCAAACCTTACGGCCTGATATTTATCAAACTTGTAGAGGAGATGGCAGCAATCATCCATAAATACCATCCTCAAAGCCGGGTTTTTTTTACCAACCAAAAATTTGACAACAACGATGATAAAGCCATTCTTGCCTGGTTGCAGGAGAAACCCAGGGATTGGCTGTGGGCCTGGGGATATGGGCCGGGTTCAGATGCTGCCTCCTGGCAGCCGGGTCACAGGCAGAACCACAGGATGGACCTTTTCCGTTATCCGGGGTACGGTCCCTACGGACTCTATCCCAAAGAGCTGCTTCATCAGTTGCCTCCACAACAGAAACTGGTATATTACAACGAGATTACCCACTGGAAATATGCCCAGCATGCCTTCGTCCAGATGTACCCAAGGCCTGATAAGGATGGCAATCACCCTCCCCACTGGAGCCATGAGATTTACGAGAGGCGTCCCGACCAGTTTTTGACGATGGTCTACAACAGGCTCTCCTTCTATGCCTGCCCGAGAAATTATTACCGCGTTTTCAATGACCTGATGCCTTATGGTATTGGGGACATCACCCATTCCAGCGGCCACCACGACCATTTTAACCAATGGATGTGGCAGCGGTTGCTCTGGTCTCCCAGGACCACCCTGGACGAAGTTCTGGTCGAATACGGAAGGACCTGGTTC
>CAZDLO010000082.1:0-15781 GCA_964506325.1 uncultured Tangfeifania sp. | reverse complement strand
AACCAGAATGTGAAGTTAACCGGCAAAATCAAATTTGTAGCTGTCAATCTGAAACTAATTCCGGGCGAAAAAGGACGTGAATTTGCCATCGGCTATGGCCATGTGGCCGATGCAGACAGACTCAATGCCGTAACCAGTATAAATAAAGATGATTTTGATTTTTCACAATACAATAATATTTTTTCTCTGATAAAGGGAAGATGCGCTGGAGTACAGGTGACAGACAATAAATATATAATAATTCGTGGCATAAACTCCATTAACACCAGAGAAAATTCAGCACTTGTTCTTGTTGATGGTACCCCATATAATATGGATGCTTTGAAATCTATTGTGCCCTCTCAGGTAAAGAGTATTGATGTTATTAAAGATGCGGGAGCTGCTATATACGGAACAAGAGGGGCTAACGGAGTTATTCTTATTGAGACCAATAGGGGAGACAAGAAATAAGGTTAGTTGGTGGTATATTTAATCGGAAAAGTGAAATATCCTTTTATTGGTTTACTATTGCCGGGCTCCATAATTTTCAATCTTTATTCTCCAACATTTAAACCAAGTTTGAAAATCACTTTCCCCTTTTTGAATAGTTCTAAGAGCTCTATTATCGCTATTTTTGCTATACAAAAAAGCAACTTATTATGAATAGAGCGTCTGTGTTTTTTGTTTTACAGTTTCTTTTGACTTTCATTAATGCTCAATCTTCAGAAATCAAATATTCAATCCCTAAAGAAGAGTGGGACGAAGCCCTTGGAAATCACAGGGCTTTGTTCGAAGTAAGCCGGGTTTCAGATGCCATCCACTTTGACTTTCTCTGGCGCAGGCACGATGCATCACCTGAAAAGCGGCACCTGATGATAATCAACGCCCAAACCGGCGAAAAAGTGCCAAATATACACCGGATACAGATTAACAATGAGCGCTGCGAGCTGGTCGCAGGTCCAATGGCTAAAACCGGAATCTATTATTTCTATTATTTGCCTTACACTCCGGAAACGGTAAAAGCACAAACCGGTGATTATCTTACCGTTGAGGATGCTCCGGAAATTGAATGGGTTAAAAGACATCAGTTAAACAACGGCTCAACCGCATTTAAGGATGTAACCCAGGGGGTAGTGAAGGAAATTCAAGCCCGCAATGATTTTCACAATTTTTTTCCCATGGAGGTGATTGCAACGAAACAGGAAGTCTCCAGGTACCTGGACATTCATAAAGCCGATTATCTAATTTTCCCCGAAGGAAGGGATTTACCTGTCCGAATGTTCGATGCTATCCCTTCGCGATGGATCGGACGGACACCTTTTGATAATTTTTCAGGATATGCACAGAAAAACGAGTATTATGCATTTCAGGTGGGTATTTGGGCCACGCAAAAGCCGCTTCAGAATGTTAAGCTTGATTTTCCAGATCTTGTCAATAAAAACGGTGATCGCATTTCCCGGGAACGTTTTACCTGTTTTAATACCAATGGCATTGACATTAACGGAAATCCATTTATCCTGACAGTTGATTTAAGGAAAGGGGAGATTCGTCCGTTATGGGTTGGTGTTGATATCGCACCAGACACTAAACCGGGGGTGTATGAAGGTGACATTGTTATCATACCACAGAACCTCGAAAAGCGAAAAATTAAACTAGTCCTTACCATCGGGAACAGTTACCTTGCCGATCGTGGTGATAATGAACCCTGGAGACATTCACGACTTCGATGGCTCAACTCAACCCTCGGAATCGACGATGAGGCAGTGGCTCCATACACCTCTCTTCTCATTGATAATCAAAAGATAACTTGTCTCGGACGTTCCGTCCTACTTAATAACCTGGGTTATCCATCTGAAATTCTCTGCGGGGAAAACAACATCCTTTCCTCTCCCTTAAAATTTACAATCCAAAGCGGAATCCAAAAGATTGAACTGGTTTCAAAATCTTTCACCTGGAAGAAAAAGGCCAACGGCATTGTGAGCTGGGAAACCGTTTCAGAAAATGATCAGCTAACCCTGATTACGAACGGAACGATGGAATTTGATGGCCACTTAAAGTATGATTGTAAGGTAGTGGCCAGACAAGCCTTTCCAATACAGGATATCCGGCTTGAGATTCCTTTGAGAAAGGAATTTGCCACCTACATGACAGGCATGGGCAGGATGGGAGGATATACACCCGGAAATCATATCTCGCGCTGGATAAAAACAGAAGACAGCTTTTGGATTGGGGATCCTGCCGGTGGGATCCATTGTGAGTTACAAGGTGACACCTACAATGGTCCTCTGCGTAACTTATACCAGCCAAATCCCTCCAGAATGGGATGGTTTGAGCGTACCAACTCCTGGGTCAACGGCAGAAGTGGCGGGTTCCGGATCAAAACAGAGGATAGCACAGTTATTGCCTCTGCCTTTAGCGGACCCAGGTTCATTGAACAAGGAGATTCTGTGACTTACAAGTTTGCACTATTGATCACTCCTGTTAAGAAAACCGATACCAGGGCACAGTTCACCAACAGGTATTACCACAACCCTGAACCTACACCTGAAGTGATCGCCAACGGTGGTAACGTGATGAACATCCACCATGCGAACAAATACAACCCGTACATCAACTATCCGTTTATTGCCCGTAAAGAACTTCGTGATCACATCGACACCTGGCATGCAAAGGGATGGAAAGTAAAAATTTACTACACCGTACGCGAAATAAGCAATCATATGACCGAACTGTGGGCATTGCGCAGTCTGGGCACCGAGATATTTGCCGATGGTGAACCGGCAGGCTACCAGTGGCTTCGCGAACATCTGGTTGCCAATTACACGAAACAATGGTACACTCATCTGGGTAAGGGTGAAGTGGATGCTGCCATCCTGAGCAGCGGTGAATCCCGCCTGTACAACTATTACATCGAGGGGCTCGACTGGCTGCTCAAAAACATGGACATTGACGGTGTTTATCTTGATGATGTTTCATACGACCGGCGGATTCTGAAACGCATGCGCAAAGTAATGGAAAAGAATAAGCCAGGGTGTCTGATTGATTTACATTCCAACACGCAATTTTCCAATGGACCTGCGAACCAATACCTTGAATATTTCCCATACATTGACAAGACGATTTTTGGCGAAGGGTTCAACTGGAATATTATGCCTGCCGATTACTGGTTGGTTGAAACCTCTGGCATTCCGTATGGAATCATGAATGACATCTTCTTCCAGGATGATGTAAATAACCGTCGTGGCATGACCTTCGGAATGACCGTCAGGCTGGGAAAATCATGGGCTATGTGGGAATTGTGGGACCGTTTTGGCATCGCGGACGCTGAAATGCACGGATACTGGGAAAGAGATCCGCCGGTAACTACCGACCAGAAAGATGTTTTGGCCACTGTGTATATCAAAGATGGGAAAACCCTCGTGGCCATTGGCAGCTGGAATGATAAACCAGTCAATGCAAAGCTGAAAATCGACTGGGAAAGACTGGGTTTAGATCCATCAGGGGTTATCATCACAGCGCCTGAAATCAAATCCTATCAGAGAGAACGTACCTTTAAAGCCGGCGAACCTATTCCTGTTGATGCGTTGGGAGATTGCATTTTGATTATTTCGGAAAAATAAAAGTATCCCCGAATTACTGATTGAGAAATTTATTTTTTCCGGCGAACCAAAATAGTTTACAATTAACCTGTACTATGAAATACCCATAAGACGATTTTCAAACTAACCGAAAAGGAAATTGTAGGTATGCCGTCAGGCAAATAGATAACAAAATTATATACAGATGAAATATGCATTTGTTTTTCTTGCAGTTTTTTTAATATCCCTGATTGCAAAGCCTTCAGATAATCACCTGTCAACAAAAGAGGCTCTTGAAAAATATGGAAACAGGCTGAATGAAAGGAAATTCCTGGCATATCCGGAATTACGGGAGACTCCTATAAAATGGTTTGATTCAATACCGGAACGAAAAATTGAAAGCACTTTGAGCTCCTCCGTTTTTCAAATGAGTGCAGACGGTGGTGAGTATTATGTCTGGCAAATCGGGATATGGGCTGTTCAGGAAGATCTTCGGGAGGTAAAAGTGCTGTTCTCAGAATTTAAAGGTGAAAAAGAAAACCTGACTATCCCGGTTTCAAAAATGACCTGTTTTAATACCGGGGGCATTAATTATCATGGAGAAGCATTCAACAAGAGTGTATCAATCTCCAACGGAAGGGTACAGGCTCTTTGGCTTGGCATTGATTTGGAAGGCGTGGCATCCGGAACCTACACAGGATCGGTTTCGGTACTAGCCGGGGGAGAAAAACAGTTGATTCCGGTCTGCCTCTCTGTGTCAGAAAACATAGTTCCCAATCGCGGATACAATGACGACAAAAAACTTTCGAGACTCGACTGGCTCAACTCCAGAATTGCAATTGACGAGGAGGTTACAAAAGGTTTCACCCCGGTTCAACTGGAAGAAAATAAACTGTCGATACTGGGGCGTTCGGTAAGCCTGGGGAAAAACGGACTTCCTGCTTCAATGATCAGCTATTTCAATTCGTCCAACCAAGCGCTTATCAAAAAAGGTGAACAGATCATAAACCATCCCTTCCGGTTTTGCATTGAAAAAGACAACGGGCATATCATCAGGTTAAAACCCGGGATACTCGAGTATTTGGGGAAAACTTCATCAAGAATCAGCTGGAAGGTCATGAATACCTCATTGGAATGTGATCTCGAAGTCTTTGGCACCATGGAATTTGATGGGTATATGGAATACCAGCTAAAGCTAACGGCTAAAGTTCCGTTTAGTGTGAAGGATATCCGGCTGGAGGTTCCCATGGAGCTTGAAAACTCCAGGTACATGATGGGTATGGGTCATGAGGGAGGATACCGGACTCCAGATTTCAGGTGGACATGGGACCGGGCCAAACACCAGGACATGCTTTGGGTGGGTGGTGTCAACGGAGGCATGCGTATCAGGCTGAAAGCCGAAAATTATGTCACTCCCCTAATCAATATCTATTACGAATATCATCCGCTAAATCTTCCGCCTTCATGGGGCAACCAAGGCAATGGAGGCCTCAACGTAGTGCAGAATGAGAATGATGTTTGCCTGACCGCTTATTCGGGTCAGCGCGATTTGAAGAAAGGAGAGGTACTTAATTACAATTTCGACCTGTTGATAACGCCACTAAAACTGATTGACCCCCAATTAAAGTATGGCGAACGCTATTTCCACGGCGGGGGTGCTGATTGCTTTCTGAAACCGGGCAAAGCCATGCTGGCCGGTGCAAATATCCTGAATATTCATCATTCAGAAGAGGTTAATCCCTTTATAAACTATCCGTACCTAAACGAAAATAAGGAAGGTATAAAAAGATTGGCTGCCATGGCTCACCGCGAGAATATCCGTTTGAAACTCTACTATACAACCCGTGAATTAACCACCAAACTCCCCGAGTTATGGGCCTTCAACAGCCTCAATGGCGAAATATTCTTCCCCGGACCCGGGAATGATATACGTACACACGATATCTATCCCAACGGTCCTGACGAATGGTATATCAAAAATATGAGAGAAAAATATATTCCCGGATGGTTTACAAAAATTGGACAGGGATATTTCAAGGATGAAGTAGATCTTTCTCTCATTACAACACCCGACAGCCGTCTAAACAATTTTTACCTGGCAGGACTTGACTGGATGGTCCGCAACCTAAATATTGACGGAGTTTATATTGATGATACTGCACTTGATCGTGTTGCCTTTCAGCGTGCAAGGAAAGTCCTTGATCGCAATCTTCCAGATGGCAGCATCGACATGCACATGTGGAACCATTACCGACAGTCAGCCGGATATGCAAGCTGTTACAACCTGTATATGGATCTGCTTCCCTACATCGATCTGGCATGGGTAGGCGAAGGGCGAAATTATGACCGTTCGCCTGACCATTGGCTCATCGAAGTTTCGGGCATGCCATTTGGGATTACCGGTCAGATGTTGCACCGGGGAGGGAATGCCTGGAGAGGACTGGTTTACGGTATCACCAACCGGGCCGGCCATTTAGGAGTTCCGCCCACCTCCACCTGGAAATTCTGGGACGACCATCGGATAAAGGAAAAAACGCTGATTGGCTACTGGGAAAATGATTGCCCTGTAAAAAGCAGCAAACCGGTTGTTGTGGCATCCGTTTATCAAAGCGCCGATGAACTGATTATTCCGGTAGCCAACTGGACGAGTCAGGATACCGAGGTAAAATTATCGGTGAACTGGAAAAAGCTGGGATTCAATAAGCGACATGTGGAAATTTCAATTCCGGAAATAGATGAGATCCAGGTTGGACAAACACAGGCGTCGTTGGATAAACTTGTTATACCAGGGGGAAAAGGACTGGTGATCCTGGTCAGGAAGAAAGATTGAATTTCAAACAAATTCTACCGGATAGTGTCCTGATGATAATTTGGGTTGTGCCGGCATATTACTAGCAAATGACAATCTATAAACGTATATTTAGTTTCTAACTTCAAAAATACTCCCATGATGAAAGGCTTGTTCTTTTTTTTCATCTTATTCCCCTGCGTATACGGAATGGCACAGGGGCAGACCAAACGCCCGCTTGAAAATGCGGTCATCACATCAGAAAAAAATATTACCCTGGTGCAAACAAATGAAAACGGGGCATTGCTTATCAATGTATCCCCGGAGGATCTCCTCAAATTCAAGGCAAACGGGTGGGTCTGCTATAGTGATTTCGGTGCAAGGGGCGACGGTAAAACAGATGATACAGACATCATCGCTGCCACTCATGCCTTTGCGAATCAGCAGGGACTGAAAGTGAGAGCTGACGAAGGAGCCAAATACTACCTTGGCAGAAAGAACCGCACTGCAGTCGTCCGGACCGACACCGATTTCGGTACGGCAGCCTTTATCATTGACGACACCGACGTCTTAAACCGGAATGCACCAATTTTCCAGGTCAGTTCCAGCCTGCAACCATTCAGGCTTAACGGCATATCATCCCTAAGGAGGAACCAGGAGAAAATTGACACCTCCTTGCCCGGAACCTGCCTTATCACTGTCACCGATTCCAATATTAGACGCTACATCCGGTTTGGGCCGAACCAAAACAGTGGATCCGAGCAGAAAGATATCTTTATCGCCGACAAGGAAGGCAAGGTGGATATGGACGCTCCGATCATCTGGGACTTCAGCCAAATAACGGAAATCACCGCTCTTCCCATTGACGGGACCAAACTGACCATCACCGGAGGACGTTTTACCACAATTGCCAACAATGCCGAATCGAAGTACACTTATTACAGCCGGGGCATTGAGATCAGGCGGTCCAATGTTCTTGTGAATGGACTGGAACACCATGTCGCCGGCGAAGGAGAACATGGCGCACCTTATGGCGGCTTCATCAATATCAGCGATTGCGCCTATGTTACAGTTCAGAATACAATCCTTACCGGACGAAAAATGTACCCGACTATTGGCTCTGCGGGGGTTCCGGTCTCCATGGGCAGCTACGACATCTCCATCAACCAGGCTCTCAACGTGTCATTCGTGAACTGCAGTCAGACGAATGACATCAAGGACAGCAGGTACTGGGGAATCATGGGATCCAACTTTTGCAAGAATCTTGTCCTGGACAGTTGCAATTTCTCAAGGTTTGATGCTCATATGGGTGTCGCCAATGCCACCATCCGAAACTCAACACTGGGACACCAGGGTATAAACGCTATCGGCAGCGGGACCTTTACCGTGGAGAATTCGACCATATACGGAAGGAGCCTTATCAATCTTCGCTCCGACTACGGCAGTACATGGCAGGGGGAACTCGTCATCCGCAACTGCACTTTTGTGCCGGCAGGTGGAAAACCAACAAGTGCCTGCCTGATTGGCGGATCTAATTCCGGGCAGCATGATTTTGGCTATACCTGTTATATGCCCGAAAAGATCACCATCGAAAACCTTCATATAGATGACTCCAAACATCCGGAAGACTACCTGGGTCCTGCCATTTTTGCAAATTTCAATCCAAAAATGACCGACGAAACCTCTCGGGAGAAGTTTCCCTATGTCAAGACAAGGAAAGTCACTCTCAGGAACATAACCATCACCAGCGGCAAGACCTTAAGGCTCAGCGACAACCCATACATGTTCAGGGATGTGAAGGTAAACTCCGATTAGCGGTTGCTGCATGTGGCAACTCTTTTGCCGCAATATTTTCATTCATTGTTGTACCTTGAAAGAAAACATGGGAAGAAATCCTCAATGGCATTCCAACATGGGGGTTCCTGAATAACCGGATTTCGAGGCATGACGGCGAAGTGAGGTGGCGACTTTATTCCGACCATTGCCAGTAATGAACACCCGCTGCCTAAGTAGTTTAATTCCAAAGCGGCAATGGAGATATTAAAGTAAAAACCTATATTTAAAAATCAATTATTGATTGTTCTCAATCCGGAGGAAAATTAAATCCTGCCCTTTTAATACAATTAGGAGGGAGAGGGGTTTCACCGGCTAAAATATTCTTATGAAAAAATTTCTCAAAGTATTTAACAATTCCAACTATCTCTATATCATGGGATTAGTTATAACAATCCTGCTTAGTTTTTCAGAGGTTATCCGCGGAAAAGAGAACAATTTTAAAATCTTCAGTCAGTCCACAAAATTATTCTGGCAAGGTATTGTACCTTACGGAGAGAACTGGCTTAACATGACTTCAGGACTTGATGTTTTTTTATATGGCCCGGTTTTCAACATCTTTTTTACTCCTTTTGCCTACCTGCCCAAAATGATTGGTCCCTTTGTTTGGAACATCTTCAATTACACACTCTTATTTTACGCTATACAGTCTCTTCCTGAAAGATTTACCCATGAAATTAAGAACAGAATCTTTTTGTATACTTTTTTGATTTTGGCATGCGCACTTTTATCATTTCAAGCCAATGTAATGGTGGCATCCATCTTTCTCTTTTCGTTTTCCCTCATGGAAAAAGACAGGCCATTCCTGGCTATCCTGCTAATTTTGTTTTCAGGTTTTGTTAAGGTGTATGGGGTGTTTCAACTTGGATTGCTGCTCTGCTATCCGAAATTCTGGCGCAACATTTTCTATGTCCTTCTGATTTCCATCCTTTTCTTCTTTATTGCGCTCATCAACACCAGGATTGGCAGCATTTTCTCCTATTACGAAAGTTGGATCGATATGATTATGGGTCACAAAGACAGCAGGCCCTGGCAGACATTTTTTTACATGATTCCCTGGAGAAACATCAGCGCCATCTCCATTTACATCCAACTTGGGACCCTGCTTTTGCTGGCTGGCTTATTTTTGTTAAACTACAGAAAATTTGGCTCTGTAAATTTCCGGCTCCAGGTTTTGGGTATACTAATGACCTGGATGGTGCTATTCAGTAATGCTGCAGATACCCATACCCATTTGTTGTCAATGCTTGGTTTTATGCTTTGGTACTGGAGCCAGGATCATCGGCAGAAATTCGACCTGGTTCTGTTTTATGCGCTCCTTGTTGTGGTAATTATCGTACCTGTTGATATTATATGTCCGCCGGTTATTATGCGATTTCTATTTGAGTCCTTATCATTGCATTTATGGTTGATAACCATTGCCTTTGCAAGAATGTGTTTCTTCACATTTAACACAAGACCCTCAATACTACTTAGTAAGTAATCCCGGCATTTATCCGAAAAAATTACGGGGCGAACGGCCTGCTTTATATCCGTTGGCTATACTGTATGTTACGGAAATTTGTGCCAGAAGACCCGGCAAAAGGTTGACCATAATTTCAGAATTTTTAAAAATTGGTCACAAAAGCCTGAAAAGTCGAGTCCAAATTGCCGGACATTTGTGAAAAAATTGGTTTTTGCGGGAATAAAAAGCAAATACCCCCGACTTCCCTTAAACCCAAAAACCTATTTTTGGACAGAACCAATAACTGATTAATCATGACTTCAACTTTCTTTAATGTGGTATTATTACCGTTAGCCCTGGCGATCATAATGCTGGGGCTGGGATTATCACTCACGCTGAATGACTTTAAACGGGTTGTCAATTACCCAAAAGCTATCCTTATCGGACTCGTGAGCCAAATGGTGATTTTACCTGTTGCGTGTTACTTTATAGCCAAGGCCTTTGGGCTCTCACCGGAACTGGCGGTAGGATTGATGTTACTTTCCGCTTCACCCGGAGGCCCCACTGCCAACCTTTACAGTCATCTGTCCAAGGGGGATGTTGCACTGAATATCACTCTGACAGCCGTCAACAGCCTGTTAACGCTTTTCACCCTGCCATTGATTGTCAACTTTGCCATTCAGCATTTCATGGAAAGTGGAACTGTTGTGCCTATGCAATTCAAAAAGGTTGTGGAAGTTTTTTTGATGGTCCTGATTCCTGTTTCGATTGGAATGTTAATCAAATCAAAGTTCTCCAAAACGTCCGGCAAACTGGACAAACCCGTAAAGATACTCTCCGCATTATTCCTGTTAGCCGTTATTGGTGGCGTGGTTTACCAGGTCAGGGAAAATATCATTTCCTATTTCCGAATGGTAGGGATGGCAGCGTTAATCTTTAACCTGCTCAGCATTGCCGTCGGTTATTATCTGCCGCGACTGATGAAATTGCAGGAAAAACAAGCCATTGCCATCGGTATGGAGATTGGTATTCATAACGGAACGCTCGCCATCTTTATTGCCCTGACTGTGATCGGCAATGGCGTAATGAGTGTCCCTCCTGTCATTTATAGCCTGTTAATGTTTGTCACTGCCGCCCTGTTCGGGTATGCTGTGAACCTAAAACGCTGATGGCTTAACTACTGTTAAAATTCTTTTTTCCAATCAAAAGGCTGTTTGAACCATCAGACAGCCTTTCCTCTTTCATTTCAAGGCGGAATTCCTAGGCGGCAGTACACAAAAAGAAAAGCTCACGGAACAGTTACCTTGCTATCTGATTTTAAATCGCCCCTTTGCCCGGATATCCTGAGATGAACTGCCAACCATCACTGAAAAAATCCCCGGTTCAACCACAAAGGCTTTTTTGTTTGTATCCCAGAAAGCCAAATCTTTGGCAGGTATATCAAATTCTACGGTTTTCACCTGGTTCGGATGAAGGGATATCCGGTCAAAACCAACAAGTTGTTTCACCGGACGGAGAACACTTGACTTTTCATCCGACACATACAATTGCACCACTTCATCTCCGAATAATTTCCCGGTATTTCTCACATCAATTTTGACTTTGATAATTCCTTTTGTATCCGCTTTCCCGGGAGAAACTACGAGGCCGGAGTAGCTGAACCTGGTATAGCTTAACCCGTAACCAAAAGGATAGAGTACCCCGGGGACGACTTTTGTCCCTTGCCCGTTGGTAAAATCCGGGTACATGTAAGTACGGCCTTTGCGGATGTCATAATCACTGATCGAAGGCAAGTCATCAGAAGATTGGTAGAAAGTCATTGGCAGACGACCGGCAGGATTGAAATCTCCAAACAAAACATCGGCGATGGCATTGCCGGTTTCTTCCCCACCGTACCATGCTTCCACGATAGCCGGAACATTCTGGTTTGCCCAATTGATGCTCATGGCACCCCCGTTTTGCATCACCATGATGGTTCTAGGATTTGCCTGAAGCACTGCTTTCAGCAGGTCTTCCTGATCCCCTGGCAAATTAAGATCAGCACGGTCAACACCTTCCTTCTCAACACTTTCATCCGTTCCGACCACTACTACAGCAACATCTGCATTTCGGGCCGCCTCGACGGCATCCCTGAACTTGTCGGGATCTGGCACATCACCGCCCAGCTTCATGATGGAAACATACCATTGTTCGTTGTATTCAATCAGCAAATCGTATTGTTTTCCCTTTTCAACTTCGATTTTTACCGCGGCAGAAGATGCATTGCGGTTATTGGTTCGGTCAATGATTTTATTCCCGTCTATGTACAGACGGATGGCATCGTCGAACTCGCCTCCAATGTAATAGCTGCCCGTGACCGGAGCAATAAGTTTGCCTGTCCAGCGGACCGAAAAATAGTCTTTGGGAAATTCTGGGATCGGGCCGTTCTTGCCAAAATTAAAGTCAATCAAAGGATCGATCCTCACCAGGGCCGGTTCTCCCTTGCAATCAACCTGTTTGAAATACTCACCCTTTAAACCATGCTCACCGGCCTTACCCCCTGCCGGTACGAGGCATTCGGAAGGAATGAGCGGTAATTTTATCTTTATATCTGTTCCCTGTGCAAAGCGGACTTTCCCGGGTCCTACCTTATTGGCAATACCTTCAAGAGGTGAAACTGCTTTGGAGCAGCCACCGGTATATCCGCCCAACTGGCAAACCTTGGCTCCTGGTCCGATAACCGCAATTGAATTGATTTTGTCTTTATCGAGAGGCAACAGGTCGCCTGCATTCCGAAGCAGCACAATAGCTTTACGGGCTGCCTGCCTGGCCAATTCCCGGTGCACGGGTCCATCCACCACCGACAACGGAATTTTGGCATATGGAACCAGTTCTTCCGGATCATGAAGCCCTAAACGAAATCTCGATACCATTATCCGGAAAACGGCTGAATCAATAACTGCTTCTGAAACCAGTCCCTTCCTCACCACATCTGCCAGGTGGTCTTTGAAACAGTCGCCGCATTCGATATCCATTCCTGAATTCAATGACAGGGCAATAGCTGCTTCAACATCTGCCACATACTTGTGTCCCTCGTAAAAATCGCGTATACCGTTACAGTCTGAAACAACAGTTCCGTCAAAACCCCAGTCTTTCCGGAGTACTTCAGTCAGCAACCATTTATTCCCGGCACATGGCACACCGTTCAACCTGTTGTAGGCAGCCATGATTTGTTCGGCTTTCCCTTCCTGAACCAGTACCTGGTAAGGCTTCAGGTAATATTCACGCAATAGTTGCTCATCTGCAACTGAGTTTCCGTTGTGCCGGCACCATTCTTCGTTGTTTAAAGCAAAATGTTTGGGGGCAGCGATGCCTTTCAGATACCTGGGATGATCTCCCTGGATCCCCTTTACGAACTCAAGGCTAAGCTGAGCAGTCAGGTAAGGATCCTCTCCGTAGCATTCCTCGGTCCTTCCCCACCGAGGATCTCTTGCCATTTCAACAACCGGGGCCCAGAATGTTAAGGTTGCCTTGTCCAGTCCGGTGCGGAACCGAGGCCAGGCTTCACTCGACATGGCATCGGCAATCGCCCGGTTAAGTTTCCTGTCCCAGGTTGCAGCCTGGGCAATTCCTACCGGAAAGATAGTGGCATAATCATTTGCCCTGGCAACAACACAATGCCCGGCCTCTCCTCCCCAGTGATACTTCGGTATACCCAAACGGGGGATTGCAGTATCAATTCGTGAAATCATCTGCATCAATTTTTCCTCCATGGTCATCCTCGACAAAAGGTCTGCAACACGGACCTTGACAGGCTGGTTATAGTCCATGTAGATAGGTTTTGCCTCCTTTGCCTGGGCATTGACACTTGTATTCAGTGCCGGAAGGCAAAACAAAAGGAAGAAAGTTCTTTGCAGAAACCGGGTAATTTTATTCATGGGAAGGTATTGTTAGTTGACTAATTGAGTTTACTGTCTTGCATCAATTTTTATGTGATGTATATAATACATGCGTATTAAGAGATATATTGGAAATTGATCCCTGGAAAAAGAATTGTTGGAATATTCCATTGAACATTTCAAATCCTTTTGGCTTACAAACCTTAAAATTAACAATAACTGGAATATTGCATTTCAAAAATGCATTCAAGGCAATAAATATTCCAATAGAAATTCAATTTATTGATTTACACATACATTCAATAATTATTTGAGTGAATTAACCGGGAATCAATGCGAATATTCCATTCCCATATATTAATTTGCCAGGTCCTTGTTCTCACCGGACAGGCATCGCTATGGCTGTATCCCCGTAAAAATTTCATTAAAACCAGGTAAAAACTACAAGTGATCCGCAATGGTGAAAAAAAAAGTTCATATACAGCAATGAAAACAAATTGTTCGAATATGTAACCAGCAAAAAAGAGGTCGAATGACCTCTTTTTTGCTGGTTACATAAATACCGCAGGTATGAATTTGGCATGTCCCGGACTGGCAAGTAGCAATTGTACGATACCAGCCGTCAATATTTCCGTCTTATGCTTCAGAATACCATTTTATCTGTCGGGAAGCTCGCATTATTATCGCCAGAATAACAAACAGTCCGATGCTTCCGGCAAGCAATGCATAGTCCTCCAACTGCAGAATAGCGAACAGGAACAAATATAATCCCGTCTGTAAAAGCGTAACCCAGGCCACCATGCGTGAATTTCCAAACATTGTGTTTACATACCAGGAAATCAGTCCGGTAACGGCTACTGCTGAAACAAGGTAGGCCCAGTTGAAACCAATTTGCTCGCTGATGGAGGTCAGCAATGCATAAAAAATGAGCAGCGCAAAAGCCACAAGGGAATATTGGAATGGATGAATCCTGGTCTTACTTCTGATTTCCATGAAGATAAAAATGATAAAATTAAGGGCAATAAAGAGGATGGAATATTTTACCGATCGCATCGATTTTTGGTAATGGTCAATTGGAATGATCAGTTCAACGCCCAGTTTAGCCTCGTGAGTATTGTATTTCTTGTCGGTCCACTGCTGTGGAAAATTTCGGTTCAGGTGGGTCACCACCCAGTCGGCCGTAAATCCCTTTGCTGTTACCTGCCTGTTTGCCGGAAGAAAACTCCCTGTAAAACTCGGCTGAGCCCAGTCTGACTTCATTGCCACTTCCGATGTTTTTCCCAATGCTTCCACTGAAAGGTCTTCGGATCCGTTTAAAACCAATTCCATTTCAAAATTCATGGGTTGCTTCAGGTCAACAGAATTCGCTTTTACAGTAATACCAGACAGGAACAAATCGGTATCAGGCACACCCGGCTCAACTTTATTTTTTTGACCGTTGACAATCAATTCAGGCAGGTTTTTAATTCCCCGCATATCGGAAATACCTATGGTAAAATAGGCCGCATTCCAGTTGTAACTGACATTCTGAAGATCCAGCTGCGAAGGGTCAGGTTGCGCAAAAGATCCTTGCAATTTGAGTTTACCCTGGTAAACCACAACTTCATAAATCCCGCGTTTCCTTGTTTCCGGATACAATACCCCTTCCGTCTTTAAAGTCTCTGGAAGAAAGTGCGCCACACCATGTCTTTCATTGATTATCAAGCCATTATCTCCCTTCTCAGCCACAGAATAGGGCACATTCAGTACAGGGCCGGCAACCACTTGCTTACCTCCCCACTGGGAAAAAAGTTCATTTTTAACCTTTTTGCTCAGTTCGATTCGTTCGTTGACAACTTCCATGATCAAAACAGAGGGTATAAGCAGTAAAATGGCCAATCCCGAAACGATGATCATCTTTACACTGTAACTGTTCATGAACTGTTGAATACTTTTGTTTTCCATTGTTTTTGCTTCTAAAGTACTTTGCATTTCAAAGTAACTGGTTAAAAAAATTATTTATTGTTTATAAGTGCTTCAAGTGCTTTAAGGTGCAGGCGAAACAAGTCCTTCCCTTGCCCTGTTGCCTGGTAGGATGTACATGGCTTCCGTCCGACAAATTTTTTTGAAACCACCATAATTTCCTGCTGTTCCAAAGCTTTCAGGTGGCTGGCAAGGTTCCCGTCGGTCAATCCGAGCAATTCCTTCAGTGCATTGAAATCGAGTGTGTCGTTCACCATGAGGGCTGACATGATTCCAAGCCTGATGCGGCTTTCAAATACTTTTTGCAAGTTTGAAATTG
>CAZDLO010000081.1:0-16101 GCA_964506325.1 uncultured Tangfeifania sp. | reverse complement strand
ATCAGCAGTAAAAACGCATTTTTTGCGTTAACAAGATCGATATTCCCGGATGTTGTCGCACAGTGGCAAAAGTAGGTTATTTCTTCTGATTTCACAAAACAGATCGCAAAAATTTATAAATATTCACAAATATTTAACATTTAAAAGATTGATACAAATATTATGCATAAAAAATTGTATAATATTCCTAAAATGGTTATTATTGTATTTTTATTTTGTATAAATATACAATTTACAATGACTTTGAAAAGCAAGGTAGAACGTTTCGAGCTGATCAGGAAGATTATTTCCACAGAGGTTGTAAGCAACCAGGATGACCTGCAATCAAGATTGCTTTCAATGGGGATGGACGTGACGCAGGCAACTTTATCGCGCGACCTTAAGACGCTGCAGGTAATCAAAGTGAGTGATGTCAAACTTGGGTATGCTTACCGTTTGCCATCCAGTGATTTGTCGCATCAGGAGGAGGGAGAGGCAGGTTCGCTTAGGATGAACTTCCTGGCCGACGGTGTGCTTGGCATTGAATTTTCAGGAAACCTCGGAGTCATCAGAACACTTCCCGGATTCGCCTCCAGCACGGCCCTGGCCATTGATGAATCAGGATGCAGGGAGGTTCTTGGCACTATTGCAGGAGATGATACAATTCTCGTAGTTATCAGGGATGGCTACGGGAGGAACGATGTCATCAGTGCCCTGGTTGCTTTGATGCCCAGGCTGGAGAACAAGCTCCATGTCGGGTGAGAATGAGGCAGGGGAAGAGAATTATTTCAGCAGGATTGCCGGCTGAAATTTCTTTAATAAAAAGAACTACAACAAGAATATGATATTCAGAAAGAAAAAGGAAGAGGTTAAAAAACCGGAAATCAAGGTAGTCCTTGCGTGTGCTGATCATCTGAAATACGTGGATGAGATCAACGATACCATTGAAAAGGCATCCAAGGAGCGCGGAACGGGTATTGCCAGGCGGACCTACGAGTACATTGCGGGCAAAATCTCGGAAGGCAAAGCTATTATTGCCCTGGATGGTGAAAAATTTGCCGGTTTTTGCTACATTGAATCCTGGAGTGATGAAAAATACGTGGCCAACTCCGGACTGATTGTTCACTGGGACTACAGAGGCTATGGACTGGCCCGCCGCATCAAGCACAAAGCATTTGAGATTTCAAGAAAGAGATTCCCGGATGCCAAACTTTTTGGCCTCACCACCGGACTGGCTGTAATGAAAATAAATTCGGAGCTGGGTTACAGGCCTGTCACTTTTTCAGAGCTTACGGATGATGAACAATTCTGGAAGGGGTGTCAGAGCTGTGTGAACTATGATATACTGCTGAGGATGAAACATTCCAAGTGCCTCTGTACCGGGATGTTGTATGACCCTGCCTGGCAGAAGGAGAAACGAAAAATGAACATGCCTTACGACATGTTCCTGGAGTGGCTGGAGAAAAGAAAGAAGGACTAGGAAGATCAGCCCAAAAAACGGGATAAATATTAGCCTGGTCGGAAGTTGCAGGGCGGATGATTTATAAATTTCGCAGGGGCAACAATCAGGAGGATTGAGAGAAATTACATTATTCAATTATTCAATAAAATATTTTCACATGAAGGAAAAAGTTGTTTTGGCATTCAGCGGTGGTTTGGATACCTCCTTTTGTGCCATTTACCTGAACAAGGAGAAAGGACTGGACGTCTATTCTGCGGTGGCCAACACCGGCGGATTTTCAAAGGAAGAACTCGAAGCGATCGAAAAGAAGGCCTATTCCCTGGGAGTAAAGGCCCACAAGGAACTTGACATCACTTCCGATTATTACAACAAGGGGATACGCTACATGGTGTACGGCAATGTGCTCAGAAACAATACCTATCCCATTTCTGTCAGTTCTGAAAGGATCTTTCAGGCTCTTGCCGTAATTGAATATGCAAAGAAAATAGGGGCTCAGTATGTGGCACACGGAAGCACCGGTGCCGGTAACGACCAGATCCGGTTTGACCTGGCTTTTGAGGTTCTTGCCCCTGAGATTAAAATTCTTACCCCTACCAGGGATCTTCAGCTGACCCGGGATGCAGAAATAGAGTACCTGCTCAAGCACGGCGTTAAGGATAATTTCGAGAAAATGACCTATTCCATCAACCAGGGCTTGTGGGGTACCAGCATTGGCGGCAAAGAGACCCTTACCAGTAACCGGACTCTTCCGGAGAGTGCTTATCCAACCCATATAGCTAAAGAAGGGGAGGAGATGCTTACCCTGGAATTTGTGAAGGGACAATTGAAGGCTGTTAACGGCAAAACACATCATATCCCGGTTGACGCTATCCGGGAAGTGGAGAAAATAGGGTCGGCATGGGCCATCGGGCGGGATATGCACATTGGTGACACCATTATTGGCATCAAGGGCCGGGTGGGTTTTGAGGCCGCCGCTCCGATGCTGATCATCAAGGCGCATCATCTTCTTGAGAAACACACGCTTACCAAATGGCAGCAATACTGGAAAGAACAGCTCAGCAACTGGTACGGAATGTTCCTCCATGAGGCCCAATACCTTGAGCCAGTCATGCGGGATATGGAAAAATTTCTTGAAAGCAGCCAGGAAAATGTGACGGGAAAAGTTATTATCAAGTTGATGCCTTATACTTTCCAGCTGGTTGGAATTGAATCAGAACATGACCTGATGAACAGCGATTTTGGTCAGTACGGTGAAATGAACAAAGCATGGACCGCTGATGATGCCAAGGGATATACCAAGATTCTCAGTAATCAGTTGAAAATATTCTTTTCGGTAAACAACAAAGGGTAAAAGCATTTTGGAGGAGTAAGGGCAGCTATCAGGCAGTCCCCTCTTTTTAAACCTATTAAAGCAAAAGTAATGCCAGCAAAGAAGAAGATAAAAATAGGAATTGTAGGCGGGGCAGGATATACCGCAGGTGAACTGATCCGTATTCTCCTGCACCACCCCAACGCGGAGCTGAAATACATCCAGAGTGGAAGCAACGACGGTCATCCTGTCGCCTCCGTGCACAGGGATTTGCTGGGTGAAACAGACCTGCATTTTTCAGGGATTGATCCCGGGGATACTGACCTCTTGTTTCTTTGCTCCGGTCATGGGAAATCCATCGAATACCTGTCAGAGGCCAGTCTCCCGGAAAGGGTACGGGTCATAGACCTCAGTCATGATTTTCGCTTGAAAAGGGAAGGGAATGATTTCATTTACGGACTTCCGGAGCTGAACAGAAAAGCCATTCAGTCGGCATCGAGGATCGCAAATCCCGGGTGTTTTGCCACTGCCATTGAACTGGCAATTTTGCCACTGGCCGCAGCAGGCATTATACAGGATGACATTCATGTCAATGCAATTACAGGATCCACGGGAGCAGGACAGGCACCCACCAAAACATCTCATTTTAGCTGGCGTGACAATAACCTGTCTGTTTATAAGGCTTTTGAACACCAGCACCTGGGCGAGATCTGCCAGAGCGTGGTTCAGTCCCAGCCCGGATTCAGCCACAACATTCATTTTATCCCGGTCAGGGGCAATCATTCCCGTGGAATTTTCGCCATGACTTATACCCGGTTTGAGGCAACGCTTGCAGATGCCTGCCAGCTGTATGCGTCTTATTATGACCAGCATCCGTTTGTTTCCCTGACTGATGAAAATCCGGATATGAAACAGGTTGTCAATACCAATAAATGTTTGCTCTACCTTGAAAAACACGGAGATCAGCTGATGATCATCTCCTGTATCGACAATCTTTTGAAGGGTGCTTCAGGCCAGGCAGTTCAAAATATGAACCTTATGTTCGGACTGGATGAAAAAGCGGGACTGAATCTGAAGGCAGTTGCGTTCTGAATAAAATATAACTTTTTCAATTGCGGATTTTTGTATTTGATGTATTGCTCAATAGTACAGGTATTTGAATTGAATTATTGATCAGTATGGTAGCCAGGGCAGATCCTGCATTTATTCCAAAATCGAAAACCCGAATCTTACTTTTTAAATTTTTCTATTGTGAATCTCTTTGACGTTTACCCTCTTTACGACCTGACACCGCTTTCTGCTTCCGGATGTACCATCACCGATCAAAATGGTATAGAATACCTGGATCTGTATGGTGGACATGCCGTAATTTCTGTTGGACACTCACATCCTCATTACGTGAGACGGATTACAGAACAGCTGAAAAAGATCGGTTTCTATTCCAATTCCGTTCAAAACCCCATGCAGGTTGAACTGGCTGAAAAGCTGGGAGAACTTTCAGGTTACGATGATTACAGCCTGTTTTTGTGCAATTCCGGCGCTGAAGCCAATGAAAATGCCATGAAACTGGCCTCATTCCTGACTGGCAAGAAGCGGGTTGTTGCCTTTGAAAAGTCTTTTCATGGTAGGACGTCAGCTGCAGTGGCCGTTACCGATAACCCCGGGATTATAGCTCCGATCAATGATGTCCATGACCGTGTTATACTGCCTCTCAATGATTTGGCGGCATTGAAGCTGGCACTTCAGTCGGGTGAGGTTGCCGCTGTTTTGGTGGAAGGTATCCAGGGCATTGGCGGCTGCAGGGTGCCTGACCCAATTTTTTTACAGCAGGCTGCAAGCTTGTGTAAAGAGAGTGGCGTGGTATTTATCCTGGATGAAATACAGTCGGGATACGGCAGGAGCGGCAAATTTTTTGCCCATCAGCATGCCGGCATCCGGCCCGATGTGATCACCGTGGCCAAAGGGATGGGAAATGGATTTCCGATGGGAGGAGTATTGATTTCACCGGAATACAAGCCCTGGCATGGCATGCTGGGAACAACTTTCGGCGGTAATTACCTGGCCTGTGCAGCCGGACTTGCCGTTCTTGAAATAATGGAGTCAGAGAGACTGATCAGCAATGCGGCCCATGTTGGCGGATACCTGATGCAGGAACTGGCCGGATTCACTGAGATAAAGGAGGTCCGGGGGAAAGGGCTGATGATCGGGCTGGAATTCGAACAACCCATCCAGTCCCTTCGCAAGAGAATGCTGTTTGAAGAAAAAATTTTCACCGGGATAACCGGCAGCAACGTTATCAGGATACTTCCTCCGCTGACTTTAACAGTACCGGATGCAACCCGTTTCCTGGAGTCATTCCGCCGTCTGTTGAAAAATATGTAATTTGCACTTTTAATCACAAACCGTTCAGTTATGCAGATCAATGAAATCAATATAGGAATTATCGGGGGAGGAAATCTTGGCCGTTCAGTAGCAGAAGGTTTTTTGAAATCCGGTATTGAAGCCTCCAAAATAGTCGTGACACGGCGAAAGGTTCACCTGCTGGATGATCTTCAAAGCAAGGGAGTCAGAATTGAAAAGGAGAACCATAAAGCAGTTTCCGGTCAGAATGTTATAATACTGGCCGTAAAACCTTACCAGGCGGCTGAAATACTCAAAGAGTTGCATCCTGTGCTGAAACCCGGACAGATTCTGTTGTCACTTATGACCGGAATCTCTTTGGCACAACTGAATGAGATGCTGCCTGCAGGCGTACTGGCGTTCAGGGTAATGCCAAATACTGCTGTTGCCCTGCAGGAATCTATGACCCTCATCGCTGCACCTGAATGCGAACCGGCTATTCAAAAAATGGTGGATGATCTTTTCGGGACTCTGGGGAAGGTTATTTTTATCAACGAGGAACTTATGGCTGCTGCAACTGTTCTGGGTGCATGCGGAATAGCTTTTGCACTGCGTTTCATCAGGGCAGCCATCCAGGGTGGTGTCGAAATTGGCTTCGGGGCCGATGTGGCTCAGCAGATTGTGGCACAAACAGTAAAGGGAGCTTCTGAATTAATACTGCAAACCGGTCATCATCCGGAACAGGAGATCGATAAAGTTACTACCCCCAAAGGCATTACTATTTCGGGATTGAATGAAATGGAACACCAGGGTTTTTCATCAGCCCTTATCAGGGGTTTACTGGTTTCGTACAACAAAGTGAATAATATCAAATAAGTTAGACAACCTATTCCAAAAAGTGCAAGTTATGGAACGACAAATCATTGAGATTGCTGACCGTCTCAGGGACATGCGTGAATCCCTTGAGATATCTCCTGAAAAGGCCGCGATGGCCTGCGATATTTCCGTGGAAGAATATTTGAAGTATGAAAGCGGAGAAACAGATATCCCGGTCAGTATCTTGCACAGGATGGCCAGGCATTTTGGCTTTGATATTACCACCCTCTTAACCGGAGAGCAACCTCATGTTCATACCTATTCCCTTACCAGGAAGGGCAAGGGTGTCACGGTTCAAAGACGCCGGTCCTACAATTATGAGTCGCTGGCAGCCAACTTTGTCAACAGGAAAGCAGATCCCTATTATGTGATCGTTGAGCCGAAAGAGGATCCGGAGGTTACTTTCAATGCACACCCCGGACAGGAATTTAACTTTGTACTTGAGGGGCAGCTAAAGATTTGTGTTGGAGACAATGAGCTGATAATGAATCCGGGGGATTCAGTTTATTTTGACTCTGCCATACCTCATGGCATGCAAGCCATGAATGGCAGGGTGGCAAAGTTTCTGGCAGTCGTTTTGTAGAAAAAAGGAAAAAAGGGAATTAATCAGAATTGAGTGGAAAAAGTTAGAAATTGAAAGAAGGCAGATGGTACGGCAAGAGTCCTGATTTCAGAATATTTCTATTTTCCGTCGTTTCATTTGTGTAATTTAGAATGATTATAAATAACAAGCAGGTGTTCAAAAAAATGGTGGTCAAAGTGGGAAGCAATGTGCTGACCAGGGAGGATGGCATGCTGAACATCGCAAGAATGGCTCATATTGTCGGGCAGATTTCCCAACTTAGAAAAGAGGGAATTCAGGTCATCCTGGTTACGTCGGGTGCTGTTGCAGCGGGACGTGCCGTGGTTGGGCCCATGAAAAAGCTGGATCCGGTTTCTGCACGGCAATTGTGGTCGGCAGTTGGCCAGGTTAAATTGATCAACCGCTATGCCGACCTTTTCCAGGAACACGGACTTACCTGTGCACAGGTACTCACGACCAAAGAAAATTTCGGGGACAGGCTGCATTATTTAAATATGCGCAACTGCATGCAGACCCTGCTCGAAAATGATGTGATACCTGTTGTCAATGAAAATGATACGATTTCCGTGACAGAGTTGATGTTTACGGACAACGATGAATTGTCGGGCCTGATTGCTTCGATGATGGACATGGAAGTATTGGTTCTGCTCTCAAACGTTGACGGGGTCTATACTGCTGCCCCCGGTTTGCAGGGGAGTGAGCTGATACCTGCTATTCACCACAACAAATCTGCAGAGGGGATCTCCATCTCAGCCACGAAATCAAATTTTGGCAGGGGGGGGATGCTGACCAAATATCACATAGCCTTAAAACTGGCAGGACAGGGAATTTCCGTTTTTATTGCCAATGGTTTCAGGGAGAATATTTTGATGGATATATTGTCCGGGAACAGCGCGACTCCCTTTACCCAGTTTGTTCCATCTGCCAAAAAATCCAGCGGAGTCAGAAAATGGATGGCTCATTCTGATGATTTTGCCCGTGGTGAGGTGACCATTAACGAGGGAGCCGGTACGGCGCTTCTTTCGGACCGGGCTGTCAGCCTGCTGATGATTGGAATTACTTCGGTGACGGGCTATTTCAAGGAGGGTGATATCGTAAGGATCAAAGATATTGAAGGGAATTTACTGGGTTTGGGCAAGGCATCTTTCTCTTCCGACGAAACAAATGAAGAAAAAGGGGGTAAAAAGACAAAACCATTTATTCATTATGACTACCTATATCTTATCTGATGGAAAACTCTGTGACAGAAAGTTTTAGCCTTGCTTTGAAGGCAAGCAGAAAGCTGGGTCAACTGTCGGAAGGATCTGTGAACAAACTCCTTCTCCGACTGGCTGATGCGGCAGAAAGTTCTGTTGACAAAATTCTGGCCGAGAACCGGAAGGATCTTGACCGGATGGATCCGGCTGATCCTAAATACGACAGGCTGAAACTTACCCGCTCCAGGATTGGATCCATAGCCGCCGATATCAGGAATGTGGCGGCTTTGCCTTCCCCGTTGGGTAGAATACTGTGGCAGGAGGTGCTCCCCAATAATTTAAAAATCAAGAAAGTAAGCGTTCCTTTTGGCGTAATTGGCGTAATTTATGAAGCCCGCCCAAATGTTACTTTCGATGTTTTTTCACTTTGTATAAAATCCGGGAATGTCGTGGTTCTTAAGGGCGGGAGTGATGCAGATTATTCGAATAAAGTTATTGCCTCCCTGATCAGGGATGTTTTGGGTGCCTCCGGAATTGATGAAAATGCCCTGATTCTTTTACCACCTACCAGGGAAGCCACTACTGCCCTGTTGCAGGCCAGGGGCTTTGTTGATCTTATCATTCCCAGGGGAAGCCAGTCGTTGATCGATTATGTTCGTGATAATGCCAGAATTCCGGTCATTGAAACCGGAGCCGGTATTTGCCATACTTATTTTGACAAGTCCGGCGACAGGGAATTGGGCCGCAAGGTAATTCACAATGCCAAAACCCGCAGGGTAAGTGTTTGCAATGCCCTCGACTGCCTTGTTGTACACCGCGACAGGCTGCCAGATTTACCTTTCCTGGTTGAAATGATGATAGATAGTAATGTTGAAATATATGCTGATTCTGAGTCATTCAGATCATTGTCCGAAAATTATCCGGCAGGTTTGCTTAAACCTGCCGAAGAAGCATCCTTCGGAACTGAATTTCTGGATTACAAAATGGCTATAAAAACAGTATCTTCGTTTGAGGAAGCACTTGACCATATTGCGAGGTACAGTTCGCGGCACAGTGAGGCAATTATTTCGACCGACCGGGGCCGGATTGACAGGTTCTTTGCAGCAGTGGATGCAGCAGCAGTTTATGCCAATACCAGTACGGCCTTCACCGATGGTGCCCAGTTTGGACTTGGGGCAGAAATTGGAATCAGCACCCAAAAACTTCATGCCCGCGGACCAATGGCACTCCAGGAAATAACGACCTATAAATGGATCATCGAAGGTGAAGGGCAGGTAAGGGTATGAGTTATGAATTATGAGTTATGAATTATGAATTATGGGAGATGAGGATTATCGTCTCTGAATTGAAATATGATTAAAAAAAATTAAATAAATATGCGTCATTTTACTTCCGTATATGATATTCCGGATCTGCAGGAAGCTGTGAAAACAGCTTTGGAAATTAAAAAAAATCCATACGTTTATCAACATCTGGGCACCAACAAAACCATGGTTCTGATATTCTTTGACCACAGCCTAAGAACCAGGCTGAGTACTCAAAAGGCAGCCATGAACCTGGGAATGAATACTATGGTGCTGAATGTAAGCCAGGATGGCTGGAGCCTAGAAACAGAATTGGGCGTTGTTATGGATGGCGACAAGCCGGAACACCTTCGTGAAGCTGTTCCTGTTATCGGAACTTATTGCGACATAATTGGAGTACGGGCATTTGCCCGCTTTGAAAGCAAGGAAGATGATTACCAGGAAAAGATACTCAACCAGTTTATTGAATTTGCGGGTGTTCCTGTTGTGAGTATGGAGGCGGCTACACGCCATCCGCTCCAGAGTTTTGCCGATCTCATTACCATTGAAGAGTTCAAAAGGAAACCACGGCCTAAAGTTGTGCTAACCTGGGCACCGCACCCGAAGGCTCTGCCGCAGGCAGTACCTAATTCGTTCGTTGAATGGATGCGACAGACTGATTATGAACTTGTCGTTACACATCCTGAAGGGTATGAACTGGCACCCGAATTTATGGGTGACCTCAAAGTCGAATATGATCAGGACAAAGCATTTGAAGGTGCTGATTTTATCTACGCAAAGAACTGGTCAGCCTATGGACAGTATGGCAAGATCCTGTCCAAAGACAGAAACTGGACCGTCACCATGGATAAAATGAAACTGACCAACCAGGCAAGGTTTATGCATTGTCTTCCGGTCCGGAGAAATATGATTGTGTCTGACGAAGTACTTGACAGTGATATGTCTATTGTTGTGAAGGAGGCTGAGAACCGGGTTTATTCGGCTCAGACAGTATTAAAAATGATATTGGAAAATAAAAGGTAAATAACAAATCCCGGTCAAACGGGTACGATTTAAAACCAAATCTAACCGATGAAATTGCAGGTGTCTGCTTTATTCTGATAAAATGGGTTGATACATCATTGCAATTGGCTTCGCTGGACTTTGTTTCTAAGCGATGAATAAAAAATAAAACTGATGAAAGATTATCTTACTATCGTTAAGGTTGGCGGTAATGTTGTTGAGGAGGAAGCCTCGCTAAAGGCTTTGCTGAAGGACTTTTCAAGGATTGCCGGAAATAAGATCCTGGTGCATGGGGGAGGTAAAACTGCAACTGACCTCTCTGAAAAACTTGGATTGACAAGCAAAAAGGTCGAAGGCCGGAGAATTACCGACCATGAAACTTTGAAAGTAGTCACCATGGTATATGCCGGCCTGGTGAATAAGAATATTGTAGCCGGTCTGCAGTCGATGGGCAACAATGCCATTGGGCTGACAGGGGCTGACCTGGATCTGATCAGGGCAGTGAAGAGGCCTGTTGAAGAAATTGATTATGGTTTTGTCGGCGACATTAAACAGATTAATTTCCAGGCGTTAAATGAATTGATTGAGAATGGTGCGGTTCCGGTTATTGCTCCCATTACTCATGACGGGAAAGGGCAGCTGCTAAATACCAATGCCGATACCATTGCTTCAGAACTGGCTGTTTCAATGTGCTTTGATTATGATGTGCGGCTGATATTCTGCTTTGAAAAAAGTGGAGTTTTGATGAATGAGTCGGATGAGAGTTCCAAAATCAATGAAATTACACCGCAGTTATTTGACCAGCTGAAAAGAGAGGGCATCGTTTCCGGAGGAATGATCCCCAAATTATCCGATGGTTTTGCCGCCTTGCGCCGTGGTGTAAGTGTGGTTGTAATTACGAATGCTTCCGGTATTTCGGAAGGATTGAGAGGTACCAGGCTTGTCCTGGAATAGCACATTTTACAATCCCATGCATATTCATTCTGAAGTTAACCCAAAATTACTGGAAGATTCGGTCTCCCTTCTAAGAGCGATGATCACGATTCCATCTCTCAGCCGCGAGGAAGGAGATGTCGCGTCAATGATCCATCAGACCCTCCTCGACTGGGGTTACCAGCCTTTCAGGGAAGGTAACAATGTATGGTTATGCTCCTCAGGATGGAAAGAAGGTCGGCCTGTGATTCTTTTGAATTCGCATGTGGATACAGTTAAGCCTGCCAACGCCTGGACATTCAGTCCTTTTGAAGCAACCGAGTCTGAGGGTAAACTTGTTGGCCTGGGGAGTAATGATGCCGGGGCCTCCGTCGTTTCCCTGCTTTGTGCATTCAGGCATCTGGAACGGCTTTCCCAGCCTTACAACCTGATTTTCTGTGCCAGTGCAGAGGAAGAGGTGTCAGGCATAAATGGAATTGCCTCAGTGCTAAAAAATTTCGGAAAAATTGATCTGGCCATTGTTGGTGAACCAACCGGGATGCAGATGGCTGTTGCAGAACGGGGTTTGATCGTACTCGACTGTGAAGCCAAAGGTAAGTCAGGCCATGCCGCCAGGAACGAAGGTGTAAACGCTATTTACAGGGCCTTTGATGATATCCGGGTTCTGCAAAATTTGTCATTGCCCGGAACCTCTGAAATACTAGGTCCTGTAAAAATTACTGTTACCCAGATTGAAGCAGGCATCCAGCACAATGTGGTTCCTGATTCATGCCGTTTTGTGGTAGATGTGCGTACCAATGAATGCTACACCAATGAAGAAATTTTCAGAATCATTGATGAGGCCATTGTTGCAGAGGTAAAACCAAGATCCCTGCGTCTTAACTCCTCGGGAATTTCCCTTGAACACTCCCTGGTCAAACGCGGACTGGCGATGGGGCTTACACATTACGGCTCACCAACGACTTCAGACCAGGCCGTCATTCCGTGTACATCCGTTAAAATCGGACCAGGCGAATCAGCCCGTTCCCATACGGCGGACGAGTTTATCTTGCTGGCTGAAATCCGGCAGGGTGTCGATATCTATATTAAGCTCCTGGATCAACTCCGGCTGGATTCCTAATTGAATCTCAGATCATCCTCCTCTGCTGATTCTTCTGAATCATTCTCCTCTTCGAAAGGATGATCACCATTGATTACTTTGGTGAAATTGTCCGGGATTTTCTGTACTTCAGGAACATACGGAAAAACGTCTACTATCGGGCTTTCTGTAATTCCCCCAATTTCAAAGTCAGCCATCATGCCTTTCATCGCCTCAATGACCTGGTCGTATGCATTTCTGACATTATCCGAGAAGACCAGCACAAACTGGCTCACCCGCTTTTCCTTGCCACTTTCTTCATCAAAGGTTATGAAGGTAACTTTGGCTTTGTACCAGCGGTCGCCATGCTCGGAAGGAATAACCTCAGCCAGTTTGGTCCTGGATATTCTTGTCACTGAAAATTCTCCGCTTACCATGGAGACAAGCTCCTTGTATATTCGGGTTTCTGCTTCAGTAAAGGAGACAGCATCCAACAGATAGGTTTCACTGACACTTTTCTCACGGCCATTCTCATCCATCTTGGAATATTTCGCCGTACATTCAAACCAGGTATTCATTTTTATATGATTATAAATTTGATTAACAATATTTTGCGGTATTTACACATAAATTGGAGAATGCCGCTCCATTCCATAACTCATCATTTATTACTCATAATTTTGTCCAGTTCCGGCTTGATAAGTCTGCCCCATACCAGGTAACCCTCCCTGTTTAGATGCAGGTGATCCTCCCTGAAAAGTTCGTTCCGGGGTTCTGAATTCTCATTCAGAAAATTCCGTGCAGTTTCAATAAAATGGAGGTTCTTCTCTTTGTTGCATAATTTCTTCAGAAGGGCATTGGTCTGCTGAATTTGCGGCCAGTATTTCCACCGGCTTTTAGAGGGTGTTATTTCAATGATGAATATGGGTTGGAGCCTGTATTTCGCCCGGATGATCCGGACCATTTCCCGGTAGTTTTTTAGTGTCTCTTTGGGTGCCAGGTCATTGGATGAACCGGTAATATCGTTGGCCACAAAAATGACCACAGCGCTGAATTGATGAGGATAGGCGATCCTTTTCAGGTAATAAACCACATCAGGAGTCCTGGATCCACCGAATCCACGCTGGATGACAGGGTAGGGGGCAATATCTTCCTTGAGGGTTGACCATAACCGGATACTTGAACTCCCAACAAATAGAATAGAATTGTCTTCATATTTTTCAGTATTGTCGAGTTGCTCAAATGCAGATATCTCTTTTTCATATTTAGGGACAGGCTGATTCTTTTTTTTCTGGCTTGTAAATGAGGAAAATACAAAAATAGTAACGAACAGTATCGTCATCATTTTCAGAAACCTGCCTGTATGTTTCATTGATTTTTTATAACTGATTTTGAATGGGAAAGTACAAAAATTATACGGGTTCGCCATATAGATCAAACTCTTCAGAGCCTGTAATTTTTATTGGGTAAAACTGCCCTGGGATGAGATTCTGACCTTTTACAAGTACTTCTCCGTCTACTTCAGGGGAGTCGAATTCGGTTCGGCCCACAAAATAATCCTCTTCTATACGGTCAATGACAACCTTCATTATGGTTCCGATTTTTTCCCTGTTTATTTCGTAAGCGATCTCCTGCTGAATCGCCATGATCTCTTCGGCTCTTGCCAGTTTAACCTCCTGGGGAACCGTATCTTCATAGTTTTCACCGGCGAAAGTGTCCTCCTCATGGGAGTAGGGGAAAACACCCAGTCGTTCGAAACGCATGTCCCGGACAAACTCTTTCAGTTCTTCAAAATCCTTTTCAGTTTCACCCGGATGGCCAACAAGCAGGGTTGTGCGAAGGTGGATGCCCGGAACCTCTTCCCTGATTTTCTGAATCAGTGCAATGGTCTCCTCTTTGGTGATATTCCGTTGCATTAGCTTTAGCATATTGTCGCTGCAATGTTGCAAGGCAATATCAAGGTAACTGGCTATATTCCCGTTTTCCCGCATCACCGGTAAGAGATCGTAAGGAAATTTGGTCGGGTAGGCGTAATGAAGTTTCACCCATTCAATGCCGGGGATCTCAGCCAGTTTTTTTGTCAGTTCGGCGAGTTTATTCTTCCTGTAAAGATCAACCCCGTAGAATGAGAGGTCCTGTGCTATGACCAGAAGTTCTCTGACTCCATTTTCAGCAAGTTTTGTGGCTTCCTCCAGGAGTTCCTCCATGGGGACTGATTTGTGTTTTCCTGTCATTCGCGGAATGGCACAATAGGAACACTGCCTGTTGCATCCTTCCGAAATTTTCAGGTAGGCATAGTGGGAAGGAGTAGTCTGGTAACGTTGGTGAGAAAGGCTCAGGTGGTATTCGGCCTTGAGATCATCTACCATTTTTTTTACCTGAAATTTCCCGTAAAAGCCATCTACTTCAGGTATCTCCTTGATTAAGTCATCCTTGTAGCGTTCTGTCAGGCAGCCGAATACGAATATCTTGTCAATCTCTCCGCGGTTCTTGGCATCAACAAATTCAAGGATCGAATTGATCGACTCTTCTTTGGCATCCAGGATAAAACCACAGGTATTGATGGCTACAATGCGTGCATCTTTTACTTCTCCGTCATGGAAAACCTGGTAGCCGTTGGCGGCCATCTGGGAAAGGAAAAGTTCCGAATCCACCAGGTTTTTGGAGCAGCCCATGGTAACCACGTTGATGCTTTTCGCCATAATTGTATTATATTGACTATGTGTCTTTTGTGTGAATTTTATTTTTGAACAAGACAATCTGTTACGTCCTCCGTTCTCCGTTTTCCGTCTTATCTTCCCCCTCTTTACTTAAACAGGGAATCGACAAACTCCGTACGATGGAAAATCTGAAGGTCCTCCAATCCTTCACCAATGCCGATGTATTTTACCGGAATTTTGAATTGATCAGATATGCCGATAACAACTCCGCCCTTGGCTGTGCCGTCGAGTTTGGTAAGGGCCAGTGCCGTGACTTCTGTTGCCAGGGTAAACTGCCTGGCCTGTTCAAATGCATTTTGTCCGGTCGAGCCATCAAGGATTAGCAACACTTCATCCGGAGCATCAGGAAAAACTTTCTGCATGACCTTTTTAACCTTGGAAAGTTCGTTCATCAGGTTGATCTTGTTATGCAGTCGTCCTGCTGTATCGATGATCACAACATCTGCCCCTGTGGCTTTCGCAGATAGCAGGGTGTCATAGGCAACAGAAGCAGGGTCTGACCCCATTTGCTGCCTGACAATGGGAACCTGGACCCGGTCGGCCCAGATCTGGAGCTGGTCTATGGCTGCTGCCCTGAAGGTATCAGCAGCTCCCAGGATCACAGATTTCCCGGCAGCCTTAAACTGGTAGGCTAATTTTCCAATGGTGGTGGTCTTGCCAACACCGTTCACTCCCACCACCAGGATAACATACGGATTGCCTGTTTTGGGCAGGTCGAAGTCGGCGGCTTCTGCAGAATTATTCTCTGCCAGCAGTTCAGCAATTTCACTTCGCAGGATATTGTTCAGTTCTGAAGTGCCGATATATTTGTCGCGCTGCACACGTTGTTCAATCCGTTCAATGATCTTGAGTGTTGTGTTTACGCCGACATCAGAAGAGATAAGTATCTCTTCAAGGTTGTCGAGTACTTCCTCGTCTACCCTTGATTTTCCAATAACGGCCCTGGAAAGTTTGGAGAATACACTTTCCTTCGTTTTTTCAAGTCCTTTGTCAAGACTCTCTTTTTTTGATTTTGTGAAGCTAAAAATGCCCATGTTCGAGTAAATTGACGGAAGTGATAAAGATAGAAACAAAACCGTACCTGCAACCGGAAGGTATTTCCCGGGTAGGATAAAAAAAGAAAGCTCTCATCAGTACTGACGAAAGCTTGCATTTGTATTTTTTTTGAAGAACTACTTTTTGGCAAAATAATCCTTAACACTTTCGTTGGGAACAATCTCCTCCACAAAAGTATAAGCACCGGACTTTTCCGATTTAACCATTCTGATAACCTTGGAATATGCTTTTCCGGCACCTTTCTGAAGTGATGCAACTACTTT
>CAZDLO010000080.1:0-16256 GCA_964506325.1 uncultured Tangfeifania sp. | reverse complement strand
TTGGACTGGAAACTTAGCAAACCTCTTACCTTTACCTTGCGCTCTGGTTTGAACCATGAAAATTTTGCATTTGAACGTAAAGTGCCATGGGGTTCTGAAAGAGCCCAGAAAGGTGCCTATGAGCAACAGCACGCCAACAACGTAAGTGTCAAAACTGACGCGTTACTTTCGTACAATAACTATTTTGTCGATGATAAGCTTTCTGTGGACGGTCTGGCCGGTTTCTCCTACAGCTGGAGTGAAGCTAATAGTTCAGGCTTCGGCGGAAACGAGTTAACAACACCTAAATCATTTAGCTACGGTTCTTTACCAGTAAGCGTTAAACAAAATGCTTATTTTAACAGGGGTTATGCCGGAAGAAACTACGGTGCCTACGCTACCGCAACCCTGGGATGGCAGAGCCAGGTATACCTCGAATTATCCGGTCGTAACGACTGGGTCGGTATCCTAGACCACGAAAAAGACAGCCATTTCTATCCCGGTGCTTCTTTAAGCTGGATTGCTTCTGAGACATTTAAAGGGAAAGTAGATTGGCTTGACCTTATGAAACTTAGGGCAGGTTATGCAACTACCGGTTATGGTATCGGAAGTCCTGTCAACCGTAATGCGTATGGTATCTCCGGTTCAACCTGGAACGGTATCCAGATGGGTACAGTCGGTGGCTCATTGGTGGATGCCAATATAGATCCTGAACTGAACATCACCAAGGAAGGCGGTTTCGACTTCGGATTACTGAAGAACCGTGTTTCAGGTGAATTCACCTACTTTACAAAAGACCACATCAACCAGATCCAGAACCTTCCGGTTGTAGCATCTTCTGGTTTTGCTTCCGTACTGACGAACATGGGATCTGTTGAATCAAAAGGTATTGAGGCCTCAATTACAGTTGTTCCTGTTCGCACGAAGGATTGGGAATGGAGTGTTACCGCAAATGTTACCACCTTCAACTCTGTGATCAAAGACCTTGACGCCAGGTTTGCTGAAAAATTCTATTCTTACGAAGGCTCTGCTTACCTCTCTTTGTTCAAATGCACTAAAGTTGGTGACTTGTATGCACAAAGGCCAATCAGCTATATCGAGACAGGAAAATACAAAGGTATGATGCTGACCGGTATTGATGGTATTATAGAAGAAGCTGTTACAACAACGGATCATATCAGGAAGAATGGTTACCTCGGTAACATGAACCCGGATGCTATACTTGGTTTCAATACAGACATCAGGTATAAAAACTGGAAACTGAATATTGTGACCAGTTACAGGGTTGGCGGCGTATTTATCTCTGAAACACAGAAGATCATGGTCGACGACGGTATGGCAGATATTAAAGCTATCTATGGTGACAAATACGGTGATTACTGGACCGGCGGTCGTTTCGCAGGTGGTCTGGCCAGCTTGCCAAACGCTGCATCCATGTTTACCGGAGCAGGATTCGAAGATTACGCCGAAAAAATGCAGAGTGTATTATCTATGTACAACGGTGATCCAAGGTATTTCGGTTACTGGAACGCAGTTTATGTAGATCCTAACCGTGATTTGTCAGGCATGACTCCAACAGAGAAACTCAGTTTGCCGGATGACTATTACATCAAAAACGGTGCCGATATGACCAAAACCATCATTTTGAATCCTTACGGAATGGAAGGAAACGAATTATGGAGCGGTGCCCAGTTCAGGACCCACGATGCTACCGTGTTTAAAATTAAAGAGATCAATCTTACCTATACGTTTGATAAATCTCTCACCTCCAAACTTCACATGCAGGATGTTTCCGTCACCGCTTTTGCAAAGAACGTAATGTTCTGGGCTAAAAATAAGATGAACGAAGATCCTGAGACTGCTTTCAGGGATGGTATCACCGGTATGGGTATTTCCCAGTTCGGATTGCCTCCACTTCGTACTATGGGATTAAAAGTTGGTATTAACTTTTAATGAACTGTGATTATAAATATTAAAATTATAATGATTATGAAGAAGTTAATATTATATTTTGCTGTATTATTGATAGTGGTATCGGGCATTTCCTGCTCCGACCAGTTGCGAATGGATGAAAGACAAACATCCTTTGATGTGAACTATTTTACCTATTCACGTTATCAGCTGACCACCGCGATAGTTGATGTGGCAAAAAACTACGGTGCTGCTGCAAAAGACGCTCCTAGCGGCCAATTGGCGCTTTACTTTATGGATTGTTATTCCAGTGACCAGGTAAACGGTTTTTATACGAACCAGGTTCAAAACTGGCAATACCAGGGTGGCGGCAATCCTTATATAAGCAATCTTCGCAACCTTGCAGCCCTCAGGGACCTTGCAACTAGCGAGGGTAATATGGCCAATGTAGCAGCTGCCAAAATTCTGACTTGTGTTGTTGGTTCTTATATGACCGAAAAATACGGTGATATTCCTTTCTCAGAAGCTGTTCAGGGTAGGGAAGGTAATATTTTCCCCAAATTTGATGCTCAGAAATCAGTGTATGAGCAGATGTTTGTCCTGCTGGACGATGCGATCAAAATTCTTTCTGATGCCAACAGCCAGGGCTTACCATCCAACCACGACGTTCTTTTTGCTGGAGACAAGTCCAAATGGTTAAAATTTGCCAACTCATTGAAGTTCCGTTTGATGGTTCATTCTTACAATGCATTCAAGGTGGCCGGTAAGGACCTTGCACCTGAGTTGCAGAAGATCGCCAGCGGTTCGTACATGTCTGCCAATACCGACAACGCCCAGATTTCTTTCTCTGGTTTGAACGAAGGCGAGTCATGGTACCTGCAGACAAAATGGGGAACAGGTAACGAGTTTTACGAGCAAAAGCCTACCAAATACCTGATCGACCAGATGTTGGCTTTGGATGACCCACGTATGTACGTTATTTTTGCCCCGGTTCTTACTCCGATGTCTGCCAAAACAACTGCATCTACACAGGCAGTCAAAATCAATGGCTTCACTTATACCATCGAGTATGATCCTGCATCCAAATATTCTGCTGCCGATAAGGACGCTGCCGGCAGGGATCTCAACGGCAATATCATCACCGTTCCTTTTCAGCTGGATGCCATGTGGTTTGGAACTCCAAACCCGATATCTGTGCATACACAATACAAAGGTGCCGGTTTGCCAGGAACCCACAGCCAGTATGACAACCGTCGTATCACCGGTTTCTCCAACCTCATCGCCCTTCCTACAGACGCCAGGCTAAAAGGTGTTATGATGGAAGCCAGTGAAATGGCCTTCCTGCTTGCTGAAGCCCGTAAGAATGGGTGGATCTCTTCAGGAACTGTTAAGGACTTCTACGAAGCAGGTATTAAATTGTCTTTCGGCAGATGGCAAATTGTTGATGGTACTAAGCCTGCCAGCCACATTGGCTCTGACAAGATTATTGACAACTATGCAGCCTACTGCGCAAAAGCCGGTGTGGCACTGGATGGTACCGCAGCTGACCTTGACAAGATCGCACTACAAAAATGGCTTTCCATGTTGATTACAAACCAGACAGAAGCAGTTACTGACTTCCGCAGGACTGGAAAACCCGTATTTATCGGTAAGATTGCAGCATCGTTCTCATCATATACTTATCCTAACCGCTATACTTATCCATTGGATGAGGCCAGCAACAACAAGGATAATTACAACGCAGCTGTTACAGCAATGGGAGGGAAAGATCTTCCTTCCACCAAAATGTGGATCCAGAAATAATCTTGCTAGATACTAAAGAAGAGAGGCTGCCCGAAAGTGCGGCCTCTTTTTTTATGGGACATTTTTAATTTTTTTTAATTTTGTTTGGAACGAAACTTATCGCAATTTTTATAAATGAATTTTTCTGACAGGGATTTCAGCCATGAATTCATATTCCAGTCCTCCAGGAGCAGTGGTCCCGGTGGACAGAATGTCAACAAAGTCAGTTCAAAAGTTGAACTACGGTTCAATGTGGCCGAATCCCAATTGATGAATGCCGGGGAAAAGAGAATACTTTTTGAAAAACTTGCCAATAAGATTAACAACCAGCATGAACTGGTACTGGTATCCCAGAAAGACCGGTCTCAGCTTCAGAACAAAGAAACAGTCATTGAAAAGTTTTACTCGTTGCTGGACAAAGTCCTGACGCCTCCCAAAAGACGATTCAAGACAAAACCTACCAGATCATCCGTTGAAAAAAGGCTGGAATCTAAAAGAGTTCTATCTGAAATAAAAGCTGCCCGGCGAGGTGTGGACCTCTGAATTTTTTGTATTTTCAACGCTTCGTAATTATCGTCCCTGTTCAAATCCCTAAGGTAACCGGGCAATTCCGAATTTATCCGGCAGAAAAACTTTGTACCAATGAGATTTTGAAGATATTTTATTTTTTATCAATTATGAAGTTATTCTTTCGGTTGCTCTCATTCATGTTCTTCCTGTCAGCTGCCAGTTTTGCGCAGCCATCTGTTAAAGCTGTCCTGGTCAAGAAATCCCCGGCGATCGATGGCCACCTTAACGACGAGGCCTGGATCAGTGCAGCCAGGGTTAATCAGTTGGTTCAGCGTGAGCCCAATCCGGGTCAACCGGTTTCTGAAAAGACGGAATTTTTGATTTGTTACGATGCAAATTTTCTGTATGTAGGTATAAAATGTTTCGATGATCCCTCAAAAATAACTTCCAAGGAAATGGCCAGGGATGTTAGTCTGGGTAACGACGACCGGATACAGGTAATATTGGATACCTATCTCGATCACCGCAATGGCTACTGGTTTCAGATCGGGCCACGTGGGTCGATAGGGGATGCCACCATCAGCGAGAACGGTGCTGTCTTCAACAAGGAGTGGGATGGTTTATGGGAAGGAAAATCCAGGATAACCTCTCAAGGTTGGGAAGCTGAAATGGCGATTCCATTCAAAACCATGGGTTTTGACAGATATAACCCCAACTGGGGTATCAAATTCATCCGGCACATAAAGCGGAAAATGGAGATGTCTTACTGGCCAGTAGCCAATGTAAACAGCTACAAATTCCAGGTCTCGGATGCCGGATTGCTCGAAGGAATTCAAAACATTACACAGGGCATCGGACTTGATATTTCTCCCTATGTTGTCGGCGGAATGAATACGAAGAAGGGGACTGACAACAAGTTTACCGGTAAGGCAGGAGTTGATGTTTTCTACCAGGTTACTCCAAGTTTGAAATCGTCCCTGTCTGTCAACACAGATTTTGCCGAAACTGAAGTGGACGACCGCCAGATCAATCTTACCCGTTTCGGCCTTTTATTTCCTGAGAAGAGAGATTTTTTCCTGGATGGATCAAGTATGTTTTCATTTGGAATTCAAGGAGACGATTCAAACCCTTACGGGAAAAGTATTATCCCGTTTTTTTCCAGAAGGATGGGACTGGACAGTCTCGGATTGCCAATCCAGATTAACCTGGCCGGGAAAGTTACAGGAACTATCAATAAGTGGAACATCGGAATGATGTATGTCAATGATGACCATTCGAATGGCAATACCAATTTTTCGGTTGCCAGGATTTCAAGGACCCTTGGTGCGGAATCATCCCTTGGAGTGATTGGAACCTATGGCAATGCTGTAACAATGGCCAAAAACTTTGTTGGTGGGGTTGATTTAAAACTGGCTACTTCAAAATTCCGGGGGAACAAGAACCTGTCCCTTATTTTATTTGGATTGAAATCGAATACGAGGAATCTGAATGACAATGATAAATCATGGGGAGGAACCATTTCTTATCCCAACGACCTTATCTCATTTAACCTTGGATATCACCAGATCGGTGAAAATTTTGTGGCAGGCATGGGCTTTGTCCCACGAACGGATATTAAGGAGACTTACGGGAATTTTATGGTTGGTCCGCGTCCTAAAAAATGGGGTATTCTCCAGGTTCTTTCAGGTGCCGGGTTCAATCACATTGTTAATTTTGCAAACATACTGGAAACCAGGCAGGTAAATTACAACCCTGTAAAAATCCGGTTTAAAACCGGTGAAGAGTTTGGATACTCTATTGGCGGGAATTATGAATACCTCGAAAAACCTTTCAAAATCTATTCATCCTTTGTTATTCCGGTAGGCCGGTACGATTTCTACAGGCATACCCTTAGCCTGCTTACTGCAGGTAGCAGAAACCTGGCTGGTGATGTTTCCTATGCATGGGGTAATTTTTACAACGGATCAAGGGAAGATCTTAATTTGGGGATTAATTATAAAGTGATGGTACCTCTTTTCCTTGGTGCCAGGTACAAGCAAAACAATGTGGCCCTGCCGGATGGCAGTTTCATTACACGAATTTACCAGGTTAATGCCAATGTGCTTTTTAGTCCAAGCATTACTTTGAACAACTATCTTCAGTACGACAACAATTCCAATACAATTGGGGTACAGTCCCGATTTCAGTGGATTGTGAAACCCGGGAATGAAATCATAATTGCATGGACAACCAAACTTTCCCAACCATTGGAAAGGTATGTAATGGATGAAAGTGCCCTTCGGTTTAAAATCAAGTACAATATCCGTTTCTGACCCAATTAAATCAATTTTTTGCTCATTATTATTAATGGGCTTGTTGGCAATTGCTGTTAACTCGTTGATTTTTAAATTAAAACCGTTCTAAATTGTAGTCAAGAGTACGTATTTTTATGATTATACTAAAATGTATGTATTTAATATATAGACAAATATAGATATGTTCATATTATTTAGAATTATTATAAAGAGCTGATATATAGGATTTTCGTTGATTTGTTTTCGGAATATATTGTAATGGTTATAAATTTCCCTTGCAATCGTTTGAAACTTGTTTCATGCGGTAAATGGATTGATTTAAACTAAAACATGTATGCCGATGAAAAAAATTACATCTGTATGGAGAGTGGCCTTGCTTATTTCCCTTGTAAGCTGGGGGTGCACTAAATCTGTAGAGGAAGATCCTGCCGGATCAACTGGTGAAATTACTGAAAAGGCCGGTTCATCCAGCAGCGTGGTGTTCGGAGGAAGCAGCGCGTATGTGGTATTTGCCTGGAATGACCTTGGCATGCACTGTCTGAATCCTACTTACGATAAGGCGGTGATCTTACCTCCCTACAACAATCTTAAAGTCCAGGTGGTAAAAAGGGGCAAAGTCCCGTCTGTTGTTACGACCGGACTCACTGTCTCCTATTCCATAGACAACAATACCTATTCAGTCGGGAAGGAGAATTTTGGCCAGTTCTGGACCTATGCACAGAAGCTCTTTAATGTGACACCCCAACCTAACATCGGTCTCACAGGGATTGGTCTTTCCGGAAAAATGAAGGCCGAATCAGGTTACTTCAGTGCCGAGGGAATTCCTGTAGTGCCTGTTTATGACAATGGTGTTAAGGATCCATACCAGATGGCGACCATCACAGTCCGGAATTCATCCGGGAAAATCTTAGCCACAACAAAGGCAACAATCCCGACCTCAGATGAAATCAATTGCGCCAAATGTCACGGAGCCAATTCATTTGATGATATCCTGACGAAGCATGACCTTGCACATGGAACTGCCCTGATGAAAAGCAAACCGGTTCTTTGTGCCAGTTGCCATGGTTCACCTGCCCTCGGGACAGTTGGTCCCGGAAGTTCCGGCAAATACCTGTCACAGGCCATCCATGGCATGCATTCCACCAAGGGTGCTACATGTTACGATTGCCATCCCGGCGCGAAAACCAAGTGCAGCAGAAGTGCACGGCATACCTCTGCTGACGGCAATTGCACCGCTTGTCACGGAAGTATGGCCAATGTGGCAACAACCATTGTCAATGGAAGGATACCCTGGGCCAATGAACCCAATTGTGTAAGCTGTCACCCAAATGTCCCGGGCATTGATACTGGCACGGCGCTTTACCGGAACAGTCATGGACACGGAAACCTGTTCTGTTCCGCTTGTCATGGTAGTCCGCATGCGATGGTACCTTCGCTTGTAGCGAAAGACAATTACCAGGAATTGCAGTACCAGGGTTCAAACAGGCCGGTAAAATCAATAGGCAGTTGTGGCGTATGCCACAAGAGCTCCAGGGGAGACGATGAGATAAAGGAATTTGCAGAAAAGCACGGAGGATCTTCTCCGGATGTAAAGATGTCGTGCCATACCTGCCATACTGAAGTTTCTTCTGAAACAATAAAATGGCCTCACTCTTACAAATGGAGAAACTCAGGAGGCAATTCAGCAGGAGTATCTGATTGAGCGTCAAATGATAAAATCAAATGAGGCAGTCCCAAAAGTGAGATAAATAAACCGCAGAGGCCACAAAGAGATGAAGATCTTCACTTTGTGACCTCTGCGCCTTTTTAGTCCTTTTGGGTTAAAAATGGCTTCTGTGACTGCCTCGTTGTTAATTAATGACAGAAGTCCGGCTGGAATTTCCATCTTTTACAAAACTCTTCAACTTTACCGTTCCGTTTACTTTTACCGGCTCAGTGTAAAGCTGACTATTCAAGGTTGGTTCAGTGCCATCGGTTGTAAAACGTATTTCGAGTCCGGGAAACTGAACATTGGCATGTAAAATTCCATCTTTTACAATAGCTCCCGGGAGTGGAACCCGGTAATTATAACCTCCATTAAGAATGCTTAGCCGTGGTAGTTCCTTGTTGGCCAGGGAATTGGCCATCCTGTTCCAATCGGTTGCCAGTTGCTTGTCTCTGGCAGCCTTGTTCTCTATCGTTTCCCATTTTCTCTCAGGTCCCCAGGCTGTTTCTGAAAACGTAATCAGCCTTGGCAGGTAATAGTATTCAAGCATTTCCTGGCCTTTTATTGTCTCCGACCAAATCTGCGCCTGCAGACCGAGAATGTTTTGACGCGCCTCCGGTTTCAACCTGATCTTGTTGATATATTCCTTATCGGTATCAATGATTCTTCCCATAGATGTTTTTGTGGTCGTTTTAAATAGGTCGAATGGGGCAAAGGCATAAGGTTCTTTGGTCTCAAGGAACCCGGCCCAGTAATTTCCCGGTTCCTCCGGATCTTTGTCATAGGGAAAGTCGAGGTAGAAATTGGATACATCGCACAAAACCACCTTGTAACCTGCATTAGCAAGCTTGTAGCCTAAGTCTTCTGCACCTTCGAGGTTGTTCCAGAGGTAAGGGAGCAGGCCCTTGCCAACAAACTCATTGTTCGGAGTGGGTCTGCCCAGAGTATCAGACAACAGGGCTGCCTCTTCCCAGCCTCCGATATCCCTGATCCCGTTGTCTTGCAAAATTGCTGAAATTCTTCTGAAGCAATAGGCCTGCAGGCTTTTTTCATCCGGTTTGATCTCCGGATGCAGTGCCAGAAGCTTTTTGACCATTGGGGAACCGGACCAGGCACCAATAGCGACCTCATCACCTCCGGTATGAAATATTTCCAATGGTACACCGGCTTTTTCATACAACTGCCTGATCCCTTTGACCGCTGTGTCATAAAAGTGAAAAACTGATTCGCGACCGACACATACAACGTTGTCGTGGTAACCCTGGGCGGAAATGTACCTGGATGTATCTTCCGGATCAATTAGCCTGAATTCGTTGGCTTCAGCTTCTTTCCCCTCTTTCATCAGCTTCTGGTACCTGTATTCCATCGATTTGATGGCGGAACGCACATGTGCAGGGTAATTTATGACGGGAATAATAGTTATATGCCTTTCTTTGGCATATTTCAGTATCTCAACAAACTCATCCACTGTATAATACCCGCTTCCATAACCCACTTTTTCATCGGCATAAGGACCGCTTCCATAGGATGGATGGAGCGCAGGATCACTTAATTTCCCGTGCTTCCTCCGGCTTCCGATTTCTGTCAATTCCGGCAGACCTGGTATTTCAACACGCCATCCCTCATCTTCCATTAAATAGAACAGGAATTGATTGAGCTTGTAATAGGCCATTATATCCAGCATTTTCAAAATTGTTTCCTTGGATTGGAAATTTCGGGCCATATCGAACTGAAGTCCCCTGTACGAGAATCTGGGAACGTCAGATATCCTGAGTGATGATGTTTTTATCAGTTTGTCAGGTGTTCTGTATTGTTCAACAGGCAAGGATGACAGAAAGCTTTGAATTCCGTAAAATACGCCTGCTGCATCATTTCCTGTGATATTCACACCATTTTTGGCATCAGTGACCAGATCATAGGACTCTTTACTCTTCTGCCTGTTGCTTCCTGTATGAATGTTGAAGGCAGGAAGCTTCTCCGGCTTTCCTTTTATCTGTTGGAAGTCGGTTCCGGTAATTTCTTTCAATCTTTTTACCAGGTATCCGGATTCCATTTCCAATCCTTCCTCGAAATAAACATTCCAGCTATTGTCTATGAGAAGTTTTTCGGTGCCAGTCTGAATGGAAAGTGGGGTAGGGATAATCCCGGTCAGCTGAGACTCCGGGAGTAAAGACAAAGCGAGATTATCTTCGTATCTCCCCTGGGGGGTTGGAACAACTGTCTTATCATTGGCAGTACGTTGAAGCTGTTCTGGCCTGGTAAACGGGGCGATTGTTTGCTTTCCGGCAGGCACAATTCCAATTTCTTCTCCCTTGTCGTTGTAAAATACAAAGTATATGCCGAGGGCGGCATCCGTCCCTTTAATGTTAAAACCTGTGCCACAATAGGCAACACGGATTGAATCTCCGGGAAGAAGCCGAAATTTTTCTGAAGGAACCAGTTTGAACCAATCGCCATTGATATGTATGACCCTGGCAACCCTGGCAGAATCCTCAACAATGGGAGTAGGGGGCATCTGAGAGAAAAACATTTCCCAACCTTTGTTTTCAAAGGTCATCGCACTGTGATTATAAATGGTAAAGGCAGAAAGAACCCGGTTTTTACCCTGGTGCATATTGGTTATGACTTCCCATTTTACTTCCAGTTCTGATGATTTGGGCAAGAGAGGTTTTTTCACTTCCAGGCATCCTGAGAAAAGGAATAAACAGCCTGTGATCAGTGAGATACAAGTTAATTTTACCATTTTGAATTTGTTAAGTTGTTATTTATTAATAGTTTAATTTGTTGTGACAGAATTGGATCATTTTTTTTCCTGAAGGTCTCATTTTGCCTCCGGTTAATTAACTTTATGTCGTGTTCCTCCTGAAGATATTTTTTTCAAGCGAATGGAGGGATTCTTGAGGTGTGAGAATTAAAAATGAGTCTAAATTTTCAATCAAAGTCAACACCTGTTAATTTTTCTTTCTAAAAATAGCAATTCTGTATCAGGTATTAATTATAATTTTCTTCCTTAAATGTACTTTTAACGATTGATCGACTATTAACAACATTTCCAATTTTTAAAGACTACGAACAATGACCGAAACAAAAAGATTGATTTCATTGGATGCCATGCGCGGCTTCACTGTCGCTGCAATGATCCTGGTAAATTTTCCCGGGAGCGAAATTTTTTCCTTTGCCCCTTTGAACCATTCAAAATGGAATGGGCTCACTCCTACAGACCTTATCGCACCAATATTCCTGTTTGTGGTTGGGGTCTCTATCGCTTTTGCCTATACAAAAAGGCTGGAAATGGGATTACCGAAAGGCGAGATGTACAAGAAAATTATTTGGAGGTCGGTTAAAATTTACCTGGTCGGCTTGTTTCTGAATCTTATGCCTGACTTTAATTTTGCAGAACTTCGCTATACCGGTACATTGCCAAGGATTGCCCTTGTATTCTTGTTTTGTGCCATTGTTTTTCTCAACACCGACTGGAGGAAACAAGCCTGGATAGGCGTCGGAATACTTGTGGCCTATTGGCTGGCCATGCTCTACATCCCGACACCCGGATATGACAGGCCTATGCTTGAACCCGGGATCAACCTTGCTGCCTGGTTTGATACCAAATTCCTGCCTGGAACAATGTATCAGAAAACCTGGGATCCGGAAGGGATTCTTAGTACTTTTCCCTCATTTGTGACAGGGATATCAGGAATGATCGCCGGTAAACTACTGTTGAGTAAGATGGATAAAAAGGATAAGGCATTGTACCTTATGGTTGGTGGTTTCTTGACGGTAATTCTCGGATATATCTGGAACCTTCATTTTCCAAGCAATGAAAATATCTGGAGCAGCTCCTTTGTTTTGATCACATCCGGTGTTGGAGCCCTGGTACTGGGCACCTCCTACTACATGATTGATATCCTGGGCAGGGATAAATTTACTTCGCCAGGTATTATTTTTGGTGCGAATGCGATTACAGTCTATGTTCTTGCTGATATTCTGGCACTTCTGTTCTATGGACTAAAGATCGGCGGTGCTTCGGTCAATGAGCATTTTATGACTCTTTTTTCCGAGGTGGCTCCCTCACCTCAATTCTGGAGTATGATATTTGCTCTTCTATTTGTGACGGTCAATTTCATACCTGCATACATTTTATTCAGGAAAAATATTTTCATCAAGCTCTGAAAATATTTTTAATTGCGGGCTAAAGTACTTTTAATCAGCTGCTTTAGCCCGCAATATTATTATCTGTTATCCTGGAATAATTTCGGAAGATTATTTTTCTTAAGTCAGCTTCCTTCAGATGCAATACCTCGGAAACAGCCCTGTAAATTGCATCAATTGCGAAATCTGAGGTATCAGTTTCACAAAAAATAGCGTCCATTGGAATACCAGCCATGGAACCACGAATTTTTGAGGCAGGGTTCATGATTGATTTCCCTATCGAGAAATAAAAACCAGCTTTTACAAGGCGTCCTGTCAATTCCTGACTTCCGTTATAGCCATGCAGTATTTTTGGTAACGGATAGATTGATGTCATTTCCAAAAGTTCCTCCCAGGCTTTCACGCAATGCAGGATGAGAGGCTTATTGTTCTCTGCAGCCTTGCGCAAATGTATTTCAAAAATGTCTTTTTGAACTTCCAAAGGCACATGGCACACTTTGTCGAGTCCTGATTCTCCAAAAGCCACCAGTTGATGGTTGGTGGCCAGAAGTTCAAGTTTCTGACTTAATAATTCGGGCGAAAGCTGGTCTGCATACCAAGGATGAAGCCCTGCTGAAAAAGGACCTTCCGCGGAAAACAGTGCCTCATTCAGCGAAAGGTTGTAAACAGCCAGAACTCCCTTCCCGGACTTATAGTTGTGGGTGTGCAGGTCAATATATGGTTCCACATTAAAATTCAATGGTTTTACCCAGCCTGTTACTTTCCAGGCAGGCTTCCAGTATCCTGATGGTCATCAGTGCCTCTTCCGGTCTGACCATCAAAGGTTCTCCGCCCCGGATAGCGTGGTAAAGATTGGTGTAGAAAAGGGCATAATTGCCGGGAATAGTCTCGATTTTTCCCTCAAAATGTACTCCGTTGATGGAAGTATTGAGTTTTCCCCAGTCGGAGGGGGGTTCCTTTCCCCATCCAGGTTCATCAGGCAACCTGTTTATTTTAAGCATTTCTTCCTGCGGGTCAGTTCCCATCTTGATGAAGGAGCCTTCCGTTCCATGAATGGTGTATTGTGGTCCCAATTCGCGGACCAGGTAGGAACAACGCAGGATGGCCACAAAATTTTCAAAATGGAGGCGGATATTGAATTGATCTGTTGTTCGTCCTCCTGTTCTCAGAACGGAAAGATCTGCAGAAACCGCCCTGGGTTTTCCAAACAAGACAAGGGCCTGGTCTACAATGTGGGAGCCAAGGTTAAAAAGAACACCGGTACGCTCGTCACCATCCTCTTTCCAGGATCCTTCCTGGATAAAATTGCGGTATCGGTCGTAATGGCTCTCATATTCTACTACTCGCCCCAATAGATTATCTTCCAGGATCTTGCGTAAAGTTAAAAATCCTCCGTCCAATCTCCGGTTCTGGTAAACCGTCAATAATACCTTATGACGCCTTGCTATATCCATCAGTACCACTGCATCCTCACTTTTTTTGACAAACGGTTTTTCTACCACGACATGTTTGCCTGCTTCAAGGGCCTGTTTTGCCATCTCAAAATGTAGGTAGTCGGGGGTATTTACTATGACCAGTTCAACGGCAGGATCATGTAGGATCTTTTCAAAGTCGCTGACAATAGTAGCCTGTGGGTAATGTTTTTCGGAAATTCGGTTGTGTCTCTCCAGAATTTTGTGAATTTTGAACTGGGGCAGTATTTTCAGGGAAGGACCGTGAAAAACCTGTCCGGACATGCCGAACGAGCACAGGGCAGTAACAATTGGTTTCATCAGTTTATAATTTTGTTTTTCTATTTTCCTGGTAGAATACCCACATATTCATTTCCGGTTGGTTTGAAAATTGCATAATGGGTATTTCATTTGTATTTTAATGGCTAAATTGAATCGAAGATTTGCGTAGCTAATGTCATATAATAATTTTCTCCTGGTCCCGGCAAGTCGGGAAGGCAATCTCAAGCATAAATTTTTGTTCTATAACTCATAACTCATAACTCATAACTCATAATTCAAAACTCCTCCCTACAAGTATTTCTTCCTCCTGAAATAAAGCAGCATCAGAATGGTCGCCGTTACACAAACCAGCCAGAACAAGGGATAACCCCATTTCCACTGAAGTTCAGGTAAGAATTTGAAATTCATTCCATAAACTCCTGCAAAGAATGTTAGCGGAATAAATACTGCCGAGAAGATGGTCAGCACTTTCATAATCTCGTTTAGTTTCAGGCTAACGCTTGAAAGATAGAGGTCCATCATACCAGAAGTCAGGTCGCGGAGCGTATCGAGGGATTCAACGATCTGAACTGTGTGATCATATATGTTCCTGTAATAGATTTTAGTCTCAGAGTGAAGCAAAACATGGTCTGACCGTTCAATTTCATTGATTAATTCCCTTACCGGCCAGATTGTCCTGCCCACATACGCAAGCCGTCTTTTCATGCGGTAAATGGATTCCTGGTTACCTGAGCCGGGTGAAAGAATCAATTCACTTTCAATGGTTTCCACCGACTCGCCAATATCTTCCAGAATTACAAAATACTGATCAATCAGAATATCTGCAATGGTAAAAGCCAGGTAGTCGCTCTGCATCTTTCTTACCCTGCCTTTTCCGGTGAGAATGCGTGTCCGGAGAGATTCAAATAGTTTCGGATCCGTCTCATGGAAAGAAAGGACGTAATTGCGTCCAAGAATGATACTGACCTGCTCAATGGAGACATCCTTGTCATCCTGGCTCAGCAACAGAGCCTTAAAAATCATGAATATATAGTTTCCTCTCTCCTCCATGCGGGGTCTTTGGGAGGTATTGGAAATATCTTCTAGTTCAAGATGATTGATTTGAAAAATTTCACCAAGTCGTGTAATCAGCTCTGCATCATGCACGCCTGTGACCCGGATCCACTTTATTTTGTCGGTTTCGAGGAACTTCTCCAGCTGACCGGGCTTTTCAATCGTATATTCGTTGACTTCAGATTCATTGTATTCGATCAGATCGATGCGGGTTTTTTCTTCCCGTGGGGCACCTACGTAATGAACTGTTCCGGGAGGTGAATCCTTTCCGGAAGCTTTTGGAACAAATTTCTTAACGTCTAACTTTTTGAATTTGCTTTTGTTTTTCATACCAGTGACCGAAACCAGGCTTAGATTACTTCGTAAATAACATACCGGAGAATCTTCCGGTTTCAGGTTAAAATTAACAATTCTTTGTAGGGTATAAAACTTCTTTAAAGTTTTATGTGTGAGTAATAATATTTAGGTTTGTGTTTTGAATAAAATGTACAACACAACGAAGAGGTATTTTGCAACCCACAGATTATGAGATATATGTAAATTTGAATCAATTTCATTCATTAATAACTAGAGGAATTCATCCCATGAACAGACTAAAATTTGTAATCCTTTTGTTGCTTGCAACAACATACTCCAATATTTATGCTGGAAATGCAGAGGAAGCTATCGTTCGGAAACTGACCAAAGCGGATTTCTTTGAGAAGATCATGAACATGGAAAAGAGTCCAGGAGCCTGGAAATACAACGGCAATTTACCTTGTATCGTGGATTTTTATGCCGACTGGTGTGCCCCTTGCAGAAAAGCATCTCCAATACTGGAAGAACTGGCCATGCAATACAAAGGTAAAATTCTGGTTTACAAGGTCAATACGGATGAGGAAAAGGATCTTGCCCGTTCTTTCAATATCCAGGGAATCCCGGCCTTCCTGTGGATACCCAAAGATGGAAAACCTACCATGACAAGCGGAATTGCCAGCAGCACCGAGGAGACAAAAGCGATGTTTGAGAAGATGATTAAGACCGTTCTACTTAAGTTATGAATTATGAGTTATGAATTATAAGTGAATAGGCATTATTCATAACTCATAATTCATAATTCATAACTCTTTTGACAGCGCTTCATCAAGCTGTTTTAAAATC
>CAZDLO010000079.1:12914-16327 GCA_964506325.1 uncultured Tangfeifania sp. | reverse complement strand
GAAAAGGATACACATTGGGATAAAAAAAAGAGCCGGAAGGCTCTTTTTTAGTTATAAATTAGGAGTTATGAGTTATGAGTGGGGGCAAGAGTTGTTTGTTTTCCTCTGTGTAACTCCGTATTCTCTCTGTGTGACTCTGTGTAATAAAAAAAAGCCACAGAGAAACACAGAGGAAAAAAAGAGATGAGCTGGAGTTATGAATTAGGAGTTATGAATTATGAGTGGGTCACTGCCCCTCAAATTTCCGCATTTGCATTTGCACATTTGCACATTTGCATATTTGCACATTCCCCTCTTTCATAACTCCTAACTCATAACTCATAATTCATAATTCATGTACCCACTCCTAACTCATAATTCCTAACTCATAATTCTCCCAATTATGTTCCACACCCCCTCCTCCCCCATCCCCTTCTACTTCTTTATTATCAGCCCTTAACATTACGGATTTATTGTTGCTAAATACACATTTTTATATTAACTTTAGTTCGGTGCGAAATATCAAGGCAGGCTCAGCCTGGATGGCACGGGAGGGTGATGTTGCCGCAGAATTTCAGTCGGACCGCCAACTGCAAACCCTCCGCCTTCAGCTGCCCGCCGCAGGCGTTCTGTCCCCGGCACGGCCGGTAAAGCCTGCAGCAAATGTCCTGCCTTCGATGTGCGACTGCCAGAATTGAGAATCGAATTTAAAACCAGCCACTATGGAAAACCTATTCCTGATAATCCTGTTCTTCGTTCTCTCCTTGATAATGTTTGGATCCGTCTTCAGGAACAACAGCGCAAGTCAGCTCCGGTTCAGCACCATCCTGTATGCCGTTGCCTGCAGCCTGCTGGCCGGCATTGGCGCACTGGCCACCAACAAGGGACTCTTTGCGGTCTCCAACGACACCGTCTACTTCCTCCTCTGCGGCTGGATGCTCGTGCTGGGCATCGCTCATTCGCTGGCGGTGAAGAAACTCCTGCCCTGGACCAACCGGAAAAACATCTGGACAGAACTGCATCTGACCCTGGGCATCACCCTGGCAGGTGCCGCAATCATGCTGATCGTATTTAATTTTACCGGGTGCCGGAATTTTATCATCATCAACCTTACCTCCCTGCTGCTGTTCCTGGCACCGGCCCTGTTCTACATTACCTACATCTACTTCCTCGACATTCCTGTCAAGATTCTTCGTAAGTGGCGGTACCCGGTCGACAAGCACATCGATGACCCTACCGACAGGGAGATGGACGCCCCGCTGGTTGTCGGGTTTGAATTCAAGAAAAAACCGGAAGACGAAAACATGACCACCTTCCGGGCCAAAGCACCGAAAGAGATGATATTCGGCAAATTGTTCTACTATTTCATCAACGATTACAACAACCGTAATCCCGACGAGAAAATTGAATACCTCGACGAGCAGAATAAGCCCGTCAGCTGGATATTCTACCACAAACCGGGATGGTTCAGCGGTATCCGGTACATCGATCCCCAGGAAACAAATTCCTTCAATTTCATCAGGGAAAACAGTGTTATTGTTTGCAAGCGCGTAACTGAAAAATAAGATGGACAACAAAAGAACATACCATCCCGTGAATTGGATTGACGGGATGAAGGTAAACAAGGATCATTTTATTTCAACCGACAACCACCTGGCCGCCCAGGGCAGAAATATCTGTTCCACCTTCCTGAATCCCTTCAACTACGGACTCCTGCTGCAGACCGAAGAGAACAGCAACCCGGTAAACATCCGCATGGATATCGACAACCAGGGATTCGTCCATGTCAGGGTGGTAAACTGCCATGCCGTCACCAGGGGGGGCTCCGGGATAGAGATCAGCGATGAATATTATTCGGGCAGCGAGTTGTCGGCAGCGATGCCCGACCTGATGGTACCCCGCAAGGCTTCCTCCGGCAGGGAACTGTTCCTATGCCTCACTGTCAATGTCTTTGAAAGGGTCCCATTTGGAATACCCAACCCCGACGAACTGCCTCCCCGGTTACCGCTTGTGGTTCCGGGTTACCACCTGTCGGTACACCCGCCGGAATAAAAGGATTCTATCGCCGGACCGGATTCTCTGATCATTGGCATGATCCTGTTCACCGACGACAAACCCGAAATAGATGACAGCTACATCCCTGCCTGCCACGCAATATACAGTCACCCGAAACTGGCCGAGTACCACACCCAGATCCTCCGCATCCTGGGCCAGATTGAAATCGATGTCGTGGATATCCTGCGCAGCATAAAAACAAAAAAACAGGTTACCTCAATCGCCGAGACCGTCACCGATTTGTCGGATTCCACGCTCAACTTCCTGGGGGCGCACATGGCCGAATTCAGGAAGATCGCCATGAATTTTCCGCCGGTATATATTTTTGAACAGATGGCAGCACTGGCACGCACCATCAACAACGCCATCAACAAGCAGCCGGCTGCCGAAAGGGAGGAGCTGTACAACTACATCCAGGACTGGAGCAGCCTGAAACAGGGCGAATTTGAGAAACTTCTCAGCAACGCCATCGAATTCAGTTACGACCACGATGACATCAACAGCTCCATCCAGAAACTGGCACCCTTTATCAACAACATGTCACAAATATTCCACACCCTCAGCAACCTGGATTTTATCGGCAAAAAGAAAGACCGGCAGATCTTTGTCAAAGAGCAGAAGGAAAAACCGGGGAACAGCTTCCTGGTGGATTGAAAACCGCAATATAAACCTCAAAAATAACGAATATGGATCCGCTCAATAAAAAAGAGAGAACAGAAGCCTTTATCAAGATGCTGTTGTTGTTTGTACTAACAGTGCTTGTCATCACCATACCCATATTTTACGCTTCCCAGATGCCGGAAAAGGACCGGACACTCACAAGCAGGGAATTTGAACTGATAAAGGCACAGATTCAAAACAACCTCAAAAACGACAATGAATTCCTGTTGATGGCCGATTCTGCCCGGTCGCTTTACCAGCAATACGCAGGGGAAACTATCGAGGTAAAACGCGGAAGGATCAGCGACAGGATGTCGGCCACCCTCAACGATATGGAAGACATCGGCCGCAGGATGGAAAAAGACTCGGTAAGGAGCGAACTGTACAAACATATCATCGAAGGCTACAGCAACCTGGTGCTTAAAAACCAAAACATCAACGAACTGAAAGCCGAACTGAAAAAAGCAGCCGAAAAAGCCGAAGGTGAAGAGGGCGGCGGCGGAGGCGGATCGAAAAAAATGTCGGCAGAAGAACTGCAGATCAAACAGATCAATGCCGTGCTGGCCAAACACAACGGCAACCGGAAGGATGCTGCCAAAGAACTGGACATGTCCGAAAGGAAGCTGAAAAAGAAAATGGAAGAACTGGGAATGCAGTGAGAACGGAAGGAAATTAGGAGTTATGAATTATGAGTTATGAATTAGGAATTATGAGTGGGG
>CAZDLO010000079.1:0-12814 GCA_964506325.1 uncultured Tangfeifania sp. | reverse complement strand
ACTCATAATTCATCACTCATAATTCATAACTCTCTTGAAGCCTTCCACCAACATAGCGCAGACTATCAAGGATTTGAGTTTTGACCTCAAAGCCGAGGCTGTCATTGCGGACCTGGTGCAGAACGGACTGGAAAATGATGATTTCGTGGTGGTGCCGGCCGGCACATTCAGGCGCCGGTATTCCCGCGACATCGCTTCTGCCGGAAACCTTGAACTGAAGAACGGAACCAAAATACTGGCTGTCAACCTCAACCGTGACGCCATCTACGACAACCTGCCGGAAGGGTTCTTCCACCAGAACTCGGAACAAAACACCGGATCAAAAAACATCTCCAAAGAATCGAAAATAATAAAGGAGGAGGAGAAGGTCGCACGAAAATTTTTCCTCCCCTTCGAAAATGAAATCTTCGCCCAAAGGGTCAGCCTTGAGCTGGAAGAGAGAAGGATTCTGAACCGTTTCAGCGAGAATCTTGCCGACGACTTTTCGGCAGGCTTCTGGAGGCTCGACCAGTCGCCCGACCATCGCTACCTCTCCCAGATGGTGAAATTCATGCATATTTCGCACAAAATAGCTGGAAACACCGGCCTGACAGAAAATTGCCTGTCTGCCATCCTACGGGAAAATGTAACAGCCACCCTGCAGAAAAATTGCGTTCCGGTGAAGGCAAACCGCAAAAATGTTACCGGCGATGTCTCTACACGGCTGGGATATGCCATGCTTGGGGTCGATTTTATCTGCGGAAGCGAATTTACAGACCTGGGGTATACCATGCGGTTCGACATCGGTCCGCTCAGGAATTCAGGCATCAACGACTACCTGGAGAATGGCCCGGCATCAAAATTCCTCCAATGTTTCTTCGGCTATTTCATCCCGGCCGAAACAGAGGTAAGCGTTCACGTTTTCGTCGCCCCTGAGGAGATGGGATTTACCCTTGAACCTCATGGCGAAGGTGCTGTACTTGGCTATAAAACAGCAATTTAACGAAATTATACAGGTTGAATGATAACAGATTATTACAAATTGCCCTTTAACGCCGGCAAGCTGATGACAAAGTCGGAACACCCCAAATGTTCCCTTCCCGAGTCAGTGGCCGCCCTCATTCACCTGATCGTTGTAACCAACTTTGGCGATTACTCCCACGACCCGGAATTTGGCTGTGAAATCTGGGAGCATGACTTTGAAAACATATCCAACTCACAGATATACAGGGAGAAACTCAGGAGCTCCATCCAGGAAACCATCGAAAAACAGGAACCCAGGTTAGCCAATGTCAGGGTGGGAGTCCAGATCGACCAGATTGATTACCGGATGACCCAGCGAAGAATAAAAAGCCGGATCAGGCTGAGGGTGGATGCCACCCTGTCCATGACCAATGAGGTATTCAGCTATTCCGACCAGTTCTTTATCGGACCACTATCATACGATTGATGCCATGCAGGAAAGCAAAGAAAAAATAAGAAGCAGGATGATTAAGAATGCCTCAAAACTATGGGGCTTTCAGGATACACAGGCGGAAAGTTCTTTCGACCCGCTGGTGGGAATGATCCTGGGCGCGCTCTCCGGGGAGCTGGCCAAATTATCCGCTGAGATAGACACCACCGAGGCCAGGTTGCTGGAGAAACTGGTCGGACTGCTTACCCCCGAACCGCTGACAGGCCCGTTGCCCGCCCATGCCCTGATGCGCGCCAGGCCGGCCGATCCGGTCTTTACGATCGATCCGCGTTACCAGTTTTACGTGAACAAGAAATTCATCATTCCGGGTGAACATGCCACGGAAGAAAAACCTGTATATTTTACTCCGACCGGTCATTACCGGCTCTTCAACGGCCAGCTGAAATACATGCTGGCAGGGTCCAGGATGTTCGCCTTCCAGTCTGAGCTATACAAGGAAATGGTGGCCGTGACCCGATCAGGGAAAGCTGCTGGAACCTCCGAAATCTGGCTGGGACTGGAATTGGACGCAGGCATTGATTCGCTGGAGGGACTGACACTCTGTTTCAACCTGCACAATGAAACCTTCGAGGAGAGTTTCTACGAATCGCTGGCCAAAGGACGGTGGTCGGTTAACTCCCGCCCCGTGAAATTCACCAGGGGACAGGGCCATGAAGAGCGGCAGGAAGAAAATGGTCTTGAGATGCTCCTGAAAAGGGAGCTGGATGTTACCACCAAGGTATGCAACCACGTAAACCTTTTCTACAAAAGGAATTTCCTGACCCTCGTTTCGGACGAACAAAACCCGGTAAAACCCGTACCGGATGTAAAATATCCGCCACAGTTCGACGAGCTTTTTTCCGCGAGTGACCTGGAGAAACTGGAGCGCAACATTGCCTGGATAAGGGTTGAATTTCCACAGGTGATGCCGCCAGAGGTTTTCGACGACCTATTCTGTTCCATCAACTGCTTCCCGGTTTTCAACCGGCACCTGAATGAGTTTACCCAATCCTGCCGGGAATACATCAACATCATCCCACTGGTTACCAAAGAGATATTCCTCGATATGAAAAGGGTGACCAGCAGCAACGGGAAATCCTATACCGAAAAATCGTTCTCCGGCATCAACGAGGTGGAAAATGGAACCTACATCCTCAGGCAGGGGGGTGTCGGACGGTTCGACTCGCGCAATGCCGCCGAAATCGTAAATTACCTGCTCGAACTGCTCCGCGACGAAACTGCAGCCTTCGCCATCCTGGGGGCCGACATGATTGCCTCCAACCTGAAGGAACTCAACCAGACCATCGCCAGGCTGGAGAACCGCCTCAGGGAGAGCAACCTGGTGAAGGAGGATATTTCCTACCTTTTGCTGAAGGCGCACCCCGCCGACGAGACCCTCTTCGTGGAATTCTGGACCACCAACGGGAAAGCTGCCAACAGCATAAAAAGCGGTGAAAAACCTGTTATCTACGATGGCAGCGACCTGTTTCCCGAATCGGTCATCCTGGTAACACCATCTGCCGGCGGAAGGGAAAGCCTCGATACCGAACAGCGGGTCAATGCCTACCGGAAAGCCTTGCTCTCGCATGGCAGGGTGGTCACTTCCGAAGACATCAGGGCGCTCTGTTTCGATCATTTTGGCCACCACCTGCAAAAAGCAGAAATCACCAAAGGACTGCAGATTGGTCAGTCGACCGACTGCGGTTTCATCCAGACCATGGATATTTTCCTGACGATGAGCAAATCAGGCGAGGAGATGGACGGGGAAGAACTGAAATTCCTGAAAAAAGAACTGCTGGTCAAGCTGAGAGAACAATCCGTTAATGCATTGCCTTTCAGGTGCTTCGTTGTTGGAAAGAAATAGAAATGGCTTTCCCGCCACAAAGACACGAAGACACAGAGTCTCGCAGTTATATATTTTTAATTCTTAGTAACCTGGTGCCTTGGTGGCCCTGCCGCTACAAAGACACGAAGACCCAACGTAACGCAGATATATATTTTAATTTCCTGGTGACTTAGTGCCCTGGTGGCCCCCTTCCTCCACGAAGACACAACCATCTTTCTTAACCATAAAAAAAGAACCCATGACACACGAGCAGGTACTTCAGGAATTTATCAGAAAAGCCGCGAATGTGCGAACCAGTTACATCTTCGCGTTCAACGAAAAATCCAGCTGTTTGAGGCCAATTATCGAAGCCCTCAGAACGGATACACACAACAAGAGCATGAAGCTCACCCAGTTTGGGCTGATCAGGACCACCCTCGAACACAAGAGTCCTGCCGACTCGGCCAAGTACAAGGAAGCCCTCGACTGGGTCCAGGCCAACTGGCCCAACTGGGCGGGGATGGCAGGCCCGAAGAAGCCCGACCTCCAGGGACTGGCCCAGGCCATGGCCTTAAGGCAGGCCAAGGCGGCATCCGATTTCCACGATGTATCCTTTGTTGCAAAACAGACGCAGAATTACAACGATGGCGTCGGCGTCAGAAATTTTGAGTGGAAGGTAAGGTTCAGGCTCACAGAGATGCCGACCATCCTGCAGGTAAAAGTTATTGTAAAACTGGTATCGGCAGTCGCCATCACCGGTGCCTTCAAGGAACGCTGGCAACGCCAGATCCTCAGCTCCTGGAACAACCGTGCCTTCCTGGTCGTACCGACATCGGGAATCCCCAACCAGAAGCGGCTGGCTGTTGTCTTCGATATCGAATGGAAGGATGACACCTATGCCTCTCCCGCCTATGTTGTCACTGTGGTCCAGCCTGCTGCCCTGCCCGCCCATCCGAAGTTCGTCAAAACCGGTGTGAGTCAATGGGAGGAGAAAGCCCCGGTAATCGTCTCGGGCAGCCAGGTCGGTACACCGCACATGGGCCAGTGGGGAGCCGACGACGAGACAGCCGTCGTCCATGAATTCGGCCACATGATCGGCCTGCCCGACGAATACATGACCCTTACCTACAACGGCAATCCCCTGCCGGCATCAGTTTACAACTGCAAGGCCTTCACCACCGGCAGCCTCATGAACAACACCAGTGCGGAGGGAAGGATCCACCTGCGCCATTACCAGATCATTGCCGACGAATACAACAAATGGAAGGGAATCGCCGGGGCCAAAATCGTATTTTAGCAAGCCGGTGGTGAACGGGTGGTAAGTACAATGAGGGTGTCTCAAAAGTAACAATACTAAACCGCAGAGTCCGCCAGGTAATTTCACAAAGGTCGCAAAGTAATTAACAATCAATATTTTAACTCTGTAATCTTTGCGCCTTCTTTGCGACCTTTGCGGTTAAATTGAACCATTGGGACACCCTCCTGAATTTCTATAGGGAGTCTGGTTGTTAATTAGAATCATTCTAAACAATTATCCTCCAATCATTACGGTCATCTCGCCAAGTACGATGTTGCCGCCGTGTGCCGTGGAGTCGCCCAGCCGTGCTGCAGGCTTGCCGCAGATCATCACGGTGGCAGAACCCATCGCGATGGTATCCGGCGGACCGACACAAACGAGGGTATCGCCCACCACTGCGGCGGGCAGTTTTCCGATCAGTACGGTCGGAGCCCCCGGACCAACAACTGGTCCGCCGACATGGGGCACGGGTGGCAAACCCGGTGTCACCATCGGACAGGTATGCATATCGGTTATTCTTGCTGCCGGTTTTCCCATAGCTTGAGTTTAATTGATCATGACCATTGCACCCTTCACGGTGGTGGTGCCTGAAGCGGATATTTCGGCGGAGGCGCTGCCCTTGGCGACGAAACTTACACTGGCTTCCTGGTTGACATTCAAACCTTTGACTTTCACATCCGCCTTGGAGGTTATTTCAATGGCAGAATTGGCCGTAAGCTTAATGCCTGTTTGGGAAGTGAGGCTGATCTCTTTGGGACTGTCCATGAATATTCCCGAGGGATTGAGTTCAACCTTGTTCGAGTTCTGGTCCGAAAGCAGGATCGATTTCTCGTGATCGCTGATGACCACCCTGTTACCGCCGGGTGTATCGATGGTGGTGACCTTCTTCTCATCGTCGAACTCAATGCGCAGTTTGCTCCTGGTGACAATACCCTTGAAACTGTTTTTCTGGTTGGGCCAGTTGCCGGGAGGCTTGTTTTTGCCGTGATACATGCTCCCAATGATGTAGGGTTTTTCGACATCTCCGCCCTCAAAGCCTACCATCACCTCATCCTCAATTTCAGGAATAAAGTAAAATCCCCTTTCATTGGCGGCATAGGAACTCACCGCCCTGATCCAGGGGCTCATCTGGTTGCTCTCCTGCCAGAAGAAGTTCACACGCACCCTTCCCAGCTTCTCGGGATCTTTGTTGTCTTTTACGATGGCGCTCTGCGGATCACTGCAGGAGATGGCTTCCGGGTTGGAATACTCCGGCACCCTGGCTTCCACAGGTATCGCGGTAAAATGATTTTCGTAGTTCAGCAGGTTGTTGCAGCGGTGCTCGATGGTGCTCACCAGGTATTCGCCGTAATCGACCTCGCCCGGACTATCGGTTTTCAGTGCCCTTACCTTGATCTTCGTACCGGGAACAAGGTTCATGTTCTCACCGGTGGCCTCCACGCCCGACATGCCCAGCGCGATGCCGGAAGCCTCGGTGTCCATGGCACTTTTCTGGGCTTTTGCGTAATTGGCGGGAACGATATTTACATGCGGGTAATACTGGACAACCTCCTGGTTGAACTTTTTCCCCGACTGGTCGAAGGCAAACTTGCCCACCTCGTTCTGCTGGCTTTTCCCCGTTGAACCGTCGGTACCCGCTTCGAGCTTCCTGGCGCTCATGTAATCGTAGGTCACATACCTGAAACCTGAAGCTTTCAGGTTCAGTGAGAAATCGAGGGTGTCAAGGTCCTTGCCGAGTACAAGATCCTGAGAATTGGAGGATGATTTGCCGAAAACAAGTTCCTTGCCGTTGTAATACATCCACTCCCCGTAGCGGGCTGCAAGCCGCTGGAGGAATTCAAGGCTTGTTTCACGGTACTGTACACAATAGGGTATCTGGTCGGTGTAGGCCGGACTCACTTTGGCATTGAGCACATCGCGGGGAAATGGCTTTAACACCTCATTTACAATCTGTTCTATCGTTTTGTTTTCGTAGGAACGGCAGCCGCGGTGATCACTCAGCAAAAACTCCGGACTACAGCCCAGCAGTACGATCTTGTCTTCGTTGGAGAGATCCGATTTTACCGCCCTGACAGCATGTATGACCCCCTTGAAAAAAAGCCCGGAGGAGCTCTTGTTGTCACCGAAGATCTCTATGACCATCGTGGAACCGATGAATTTCTTGGATTTGTTGATCACAAAGTCATCGGGCTCCTCGAAAGTATCCATCCTGCAGGTTACCTGGAAATCATGTAATCCGTGCATTCTCTGGCTAATAGTAATATCAAGGAAATCAGGGACTTTCTGCCCGTTGATTTCCATCCGGACGGAGGATGCGAGTGCCATTGGGAATGATTGATAAAATTTAAACCGGGGCAAATGGTATGGAATCCCCGGGGCTGCCGGAGATTCCTTAAGTAGGCACAACCTGTGTCGTCCAGGCTATTTACCCGAATCGTACTTGGTCCAGGTATTGCTGTGGGTCACTCCTGAAACGGAAATCTCCCTTGCAGAAATGGTGATCTCCTCCAGCATTTCACTGTCCCGGATAAAAGATTCGTGGTAGGAAATACAACGGGCATCTTTGAATTCAAGGGTTTTAAAGACTTTTTCAGTCTCTTCGCCCGAGAATGCCACTTTGCCGCTTTTATCAGCCTTGGAGGAAACCATCCAGTGCATGATCTCCTGGTCGTCAATACTGCTGAACGACAGGTGGATCACCCCGCCCTTAACTTCCGACTTGGGCAGGCCTCTCTGGTCGATGTCCTGCGTGAAGCCGTAGCTGCAGGACAAGAGGGGGATGCCCTCACTTCCCGATTCATGGCCGTTAATATACAATCGTGCTGTTAAAACCATTTTCCCCTTTACATTTGAATGAGTGTTGTCTGCAAACAGAAAACAATTTTCAGTCGCAGGGAGCTGCCCGGAAACGTTTCCCGGGAACTACCTCTGTGATGTCTGGTCCAGTGCCACCCCGTCGATGGTAACCTTCTGGCCAACCATGGACATTGAAATCTGGACACCGTACTCGGAAATGGTTTCATTGTAACTCTCCAGGCAAACTTTTTCAAGTACAAGATCCCTGGATTTGGCTTCCATCTCCTGGTCGCTGATCCTGAAGGTGACCTTGTTCTTGATCTGATGAGAAACAAGCCATTGAATCAGCGCCTTTACGGCATCTTTGTCGGGCTCCATCACCGAAAATGAAAACGGAGTAACCATCACGGGGCCGAAAGTAATTTTCTTATCATTGCTTGCATTGGAAACATTGGCACTTGAGTTATAGCCAAAACTCAACCCTCCCTGTAATTCAAGAGGTTTTGAGATTCCATCAATTTCACATTTGATTGTTGTTGACATGGTAATAAATTTTTAGAATTGATAAAACAGGGTTAACCCTTCATTCAAAAACAGGGATTGCTAATTCTGGTCGTAAGCGGAATCCCAGGCAGTTCCTTCATCCCCTTTCTGTCCATCCATCTTGATCATGAAATTTTTGGCAGGGAAATAGGGTTTCATGTTGATGTCGAGGAAGACGCGGTCTTTCTGGTTCGGATCCTGTTCAAACCGGGTGATGGTAAAATCTTCAATCAGTTTGCCCGGTCCGGCAATGCTGTTGAGGAATTTGCCAATCTGGCTCTTCAGTTCCCGCTGTGTCTCATAGTCGAAATTCTCAAAGGCACGGCGGTTCAGGAAATCCATCAGTACCTTGGTTACATAGTCAAACACACGTACCACAGAATAGGTCTGCAATCCGAGGTTGTCGCCGTTGAAAAGCGTCTTGGCAGAGAAAGCCATCACCTTGCCGTACTCGTTGACCATGGGCACCAGTCCCATTTTCTCGAGGTTGGCAATTTCACTTTTCTTGAGATCGAATTTCACGCCGTCGACCTCCTTGAGCCCTCCGTGCTTTTTACCGGCTGCCACCTGCGACATAAGGGTGTTGTAGATCGTGCCTGCCAGCGCCGCGGAAGGGGGCACAAAGAGCTCTTCCTCCTCGCCGATTTCACTGAACCTGTCGCGTCCTACCAGCCAGTTGCAGGTCATCATCACGTTGGAGCGGTATTTATCGCCGCCGGTCAGGTTGGCACCTTCAAATAGGTCCATCACATCATCGGGATTGTCAAGGTGTTCGAAATCGGTAACCAGCATCACTTTGTTCTCATAGGCGATCCTGGCCCATTTTTCAACCACCTTGTTGGAGCCCAGGTAACCCGGAACGACCAGCAATCCGTAGTTGTCACGCAAGTCGAGCCGGTCGTAGTTTGCCACCAGCTCTTCCCTCACCGCATCTATGAAACGGGTGTCATCCAGGTCTTTCAACTGCTCCAGGTCGGCATTCATCACGGTGATGTTTTTCAGCTTGGCACTCTCGGTGTTCTTGTAGAACAGCGCTACCGAACGGTAGGAACGTTCCAGATCACGGGTAAGTTCCACAGCTTTGGCCATGTTCGCCTTGAAGGTCTCGTCGGCAGTAAGGATGTTTTTCTCGCAACTTTCAACCATGTCGGGCACACTATCCGTGGAGTTCAGCACGGCAGCCCACAGCTGCAAAGTCTTTTTGAGTTTTTCACGCTCATCCTTGTAAGCGGATTCAGAAAGGAAAATGCGTTTCCGTGCCTTGCGCTCCGGGTTCATGTTCTCCACCCCGCTGAAAGCCATTTCCAGCAGGTCAAACCCGCCGACCTTGGCAAGTTTTTCCAGTCCGGTCTTAAGCTGTTCGGCAGGATTTTCTACCAGCTTCACATTTTCAATCACTTTTTCCTTGTATTGGGATATATCCTGGGATTTTTCTGTCTGAGCCATAATTTCTCGGTTTTTCTCGTTAAAAAATGATTGAATTTCAGGAATGTGTTTCTTCCAGCTCTTTGATCAGGGCATACATGACAGCCAGCAGATCAGCCTTAGTGGCAGGATTCTCCAGCGTCTTTCTCAACAGCTGGTTGCCCTTCAGTTGCTTGATGATCTTCTGGTACTGCTCTTTTTCTATACTCAGCCCCTGCAGAAAACCGCTCTGGGCAGTGATGCCCTTGATCCCAAAATCGGAAAGCCCGCTGAAAGAGAGCGTCTCCTCCTTTGTGGCCCCGTCACTGTCTTCAAACTCCAGCGCAACATTCGGTTTAAAATGTTCGAAGACATCGTCGATGGTCTGGAGTCCTGCGACAATCTTTGGTTTGATCGGGGCATCTCCGGTAAGCTTTTCGCAGAGCAATGTTTTATTCAATGGGATATCAGCGAATGCCTCACTGGCATCACCCTGCACTTCAGTCCCACCAATTCCGTATTCCAGCATAATTCTTTGTTTTAAAGGTTAATAATTAACTATAATTTAGGTTTCTGAATCTTATTTTTTATTTCGGCTTCTCCCTTTTTCTCTTTTCCTTATTCCCTGACATCCCACACCAGCTGCTTATCCTCCCCAACCCGGATATGCACCACGGATCCCCGGCCTATCTCGCCGGAAATTATTTTCTTCGACAAGGGCTTCCTGAGTTCGGTCCGGATGACACCAATCAGCGGCCGGGCGCCAAATTTTGGGGTAAAACCCGATTTGGCAAGGATCTCTTTGGCAGCCTGGTCGATTTTTAGTTCTATGCCCTGGCTGTCAAGTGATTTAAGCAGGTTTTTCAGGTGGATTTCAAATATCCTGACCACATTTTCCTCGCTGATAGGGGCAAACGGTATGATTTCAGTAAGCCGGCCCAGAAACTCCGGCCTGAAATATTTCTCCATCAGTTCAGACATCTTGGCGGAGGTCGGAATTTCTCCCTTGCCAAAACTCTCAACCACATAGGCACTGCCAATATTCGAGGTAAACAGGATGACAGCATTGGAGAAATCCCCCTCCTTGCCGAGCCTGTCATGCAGTTTGCCTTCGTCGAGTATCTGGAGGAAAATATCGAAAACAGAACTGTGCGCCTTCTCTATCTCGTCGAACAGTACAATGGAATAGGGTTTCTGCCTGATTTTGTTGACAAGGAGTCCGCCCTCTTCGTACCCCACATATCCGGGAGGTGCGCCATAGAGCAGTGCCGCAGAATGTTCCTCCTTGAATTCAGACATGTCAAAACGGATTAGCGAAGATTCATCGTTGAAGAGGAATTCTGCCAGTGTCTTGGCCAGTTCTGTCTTCCCTGTTCCGGTCGGTCCGAGGAAAAAGAAGGAACCAATCGGCTGACCCGCCTTGCTCAACCCTGAACGGGATTCCCGGATGGCTTCAGCAATGCTTTTAATGCCATGGTCCTGCCCAATGACCCGCTTCTTCAGGTACTCTTCTATATTCAGCAACCTCTCCTTTTCCTGGGTCTGCACTTTGCCCATAGGGACGCCCGTTACACTGGCAACTACCGCGGCAAGGTCTGACTTGTCGATGAAACCGGCTTTTTCGGCCGACAAGGCCTCCAGTGAGGCCAGGATGCCCTCCAGCGCCGTTATCAGCGCAGAAGTACTTTCTATCTTCGATACATCCTGCTGATCCTGGAGCTTGATCAGCACCACCGGACTGATCCTTTCCCTGAGCTGTTTGTCAAACCACAGCAACTCAGATCGCAGTTCTTCCTCAGAGAGCTGCACTTCATTCGCGACCAGGGAATCAAGTTCAACCTTCAGCGTTTCCACTTCGGGCAGCAGGGTATCCTGCATCATCCGGACAACCGCCTGTGCGCGGTCGATCAGGTCTATGGCAGCTTCCGGCAAGCTCTTTTCCTTCAGGTAGCGCCTGGCCAGTGATATGGCCTCTTTCTGAACTTCGGGCGGAACCAGGAGGTTATGGTGCTTCTCATACATCGGAACAATGTGCCTGAGCATCCTGGTGCATGTCTCCGTATCAGGCTCTTCAAGCTTTATTATTTCGAATTTACGGCTGAAAGCCTCATCTCCTTCGATGAATTTTGTGTAGTTGTCAACAGAGGTGGTGCCGATTACAGTGAGGGTTCCCTTGTCCAGCTCCGGTTTGAGCAGGTTGGCGGCACCGGAGGCCCCCGACTGGGAATCAAGGATCACATGAATCTCGTCCACAAAAAGGATGGCCTTGTCAAATTGCTTGATCTCCTTGATGATATTCTTCAACCGGTCTTCAATTTCCCCCTTGTAGGAGGCACCGGCTATCAGCGAACCATAATCCAGTTCGAATACTTTGGTGCCGGTCAGGCTGACAGGCACCTTTTCCAGCATGATATTCTGCACGAACCCGTTCACAAGGGCGGTCTTCCCCACCCCGGCCTCTCCCACTATCATGACATTGGGCTTCGACCTCCGGCCAAGTATCTCGGCCATCATCCTGGTTTCCTTGTCACGACCTACAACCGGATCCAGGCTTCCCTGGCTGGCGAGGATATTCAGCTCGGAACAATATTTTAAAAGCGCATTTTGCTTTTGCTCGGCAACAGGCTGTTTACCTGTATTTTCAGGCTTACTGACAACATTCTCCAGGTCGGTTTGCTCTATGATCTTGTCCAGTAGCTCCTGGTAACCCAGGTTAAGGGTCTTCAACTGTTCAAACGAAAAGCCGACGCCGGGGATGGTCAGGGCAACGAGGGCACATTCAGGGGTGATCTTATCCTCTGCAATTTTCAACCGGACATTGTCCGCCTCCCGGAGGACTGCCCTCACATTGCTGTCGGCGGCCGGCTGATCCGATATTTTGGTGGATTTGGGATAAGTCTCAATCCGGACATCGGCCCACTCCTCGAGGTAATAAAAATCTATTCCGGCCTCTTCCAGGAAACGGGTCAGTCCAATCTCCTTATGCAACAAGGCTTTCAGCAGGTGGGCAGGCGAAAATTCGGCATTCAGGAATTCCCTGGCAATGGATTGCGAAATTCCAATTGCCTGTTTCATTTTGTCGGATAAGATAAAATCCATAATACCAGTACTTTGATACTACCAAAATATCTCTCAATAATAAATTTCCGGCATCCCGGAGCAGGCCGTGCCTACCCTTACCGGATACCTTCAAGCTTCAGCAGAACGAATGAACGAGAGCATTACCCCAATGGCGTCGTTTCCCTGGCGACCCCGGCAGGCATCGGCATTGCAAAGCCTTATGATACCTTCCTTTCAGAAAACAACGAATCATAATTATCACTCCAATGTACATAATTATTATCTAATAATCAATAGTTTATTATTGATTTATTTAAAATAATAAATATGATGTTGATAGAGGTATGAAGGCAGTTTCCCTTCTGCGTAACCAAAAGAACTGTCACAGAGACACACGGAGAAAAGACAAGAGAAAAAAGAGATAAGACATGAGACATGAGACATGAGCTGGAGTTAT
>CAZDLO010000078.1:0-16529 GCA_964506325.1 uncultured Tangfeifania sp. | reverse complement strand
GGAAACAGGTTCCGGTATCATGGTCGAAAAGGCCCAGTTGCTGGCTACCTGAAATTTGGGATTGAAGGCATGAAGCTCATTCACATATTTGGTGACATAGGCTTTAAATCCCTCCCTGCTGAACTGCAAAAATTCCTTCCAGTTCGGATCACCCGGTTTTCGGGGAATCTCCTTTAATCCGGTCTTGCTGGTGAACAATTCCAAAGCCCGCGCCGAATAGTCGAGCTGGAGAGCCCAGCAGTCACCATCCACCCAGACTCCATCAGCACCATAAACTGAAGATAGCTCCTTTAATTGCGGAATCAACAATGAATCAGCATAATTGCTGAAAACCGAAGTTCTCTCTTTCGACCTGGTTCCATCCGCCCCGATGGCCGCCCAATTCGGATGAAGTTCCACAGACCTGGAATCCCAGACCCCGGAGTAGTGCAGATAAAGCGAAACACCTCTCGCGGCGGTTACATCACGCCAGATTCGTAACTGGTCCCTCACAAAACCCGGAACCGGATTGCCAACTTTTGTGGGATAGCTTGAATATCCTGGATGGCCTTTGCAGTCGACCTGGATGAAATCCGGCTTTACCATGTCAATAAGGTTGTTGACCATTGCAGCATCAACATTTTTACCTACCTCTTTACAGTCGGGACCTGCGTGAAAATCGAAATGCAGTCCAAAATAGCTGTGAGCCCTGTCTGGGCGTGCCGGTAAGGATTTCTGACCATACAAATGACCAGCGAACAAAATAAGAATCAAGGTAATTAGTCTTTTCATTGGATTGGAAGTTAGTATCAACGGTATAAATTTAAAAAAACTTCAAAACTTATTGCGGTAAAATCTGACATATGTTCCAGCTCCCAATTTTGTGACATCAAATCTTTTTATCTTTGACCGCGCAAAATCGAAAACATGAATTTATTTAGAGTCATTCTATTTTTATTCAGCATCCTACAGGTCAATTTTTTGTTGGCCAAGGCACCTGTATTTACTGAAAAAGATTACTTCAATCATCCCCCAAGAATCATCAGAACCTGCTGTGCTCTTGGTGCTGACCTTAAAGTTTCTGTGATTCCTGTTTACAAGTATACCATGCTGACAAGTCCTGAATTGCTGGGACCTCATGTATACCTGGGTAACAAGGAGGAGAAAAATGGGATCATTTATACAAGGCGTGCAGGATTCCTTGATTTCGGACATCTGCGGGATTTGGTTGACTGGACAGCTTATCTTTATAACCTGTTAAAGAAAAGTCAGCAAACAGGCGAAATTTCTATCTGCCTGGGATTTGAAGGCGGGGAAAAATCACTGGTAATCAAAGTTCCGAAAACTGAGAAAGAGGAGGATGTGATCAGTCTGGCAGGCAGAATAGCTTATGATCTTTCCATCTGGCATGAGATCAGCTCATGGTTTGGTGCATCTGCGGTTCCGTTGGTTCCGGAAAGGTTCTCAAGCTTTTCGGTAGAGGATGCCTATTCCAATCTTTTGGGCATGAAAATTGCCTCTGAAGCAATAAACAGTGAACTTCCTTACGAACAGGCAGTTACAGAAATAATAAGGCAAACTCTTATAGATCTTGAAGCTGTTTCCTCCAGGGAGGAAAGTTACAAAGCCATGGAAGCGGTGCGGGATGTCTGGTGGACAAGAAAAAAGCACCTGCCAAGCAATAAAGTCACCCTTCAGCGGCAGCTGGGAGTTTATCCCACAGTAGAACCCTGGATAATTCCCGGATGGGAAAGCAATAATCGGTATCCCTATGTTGTAAACGTTCCGGAAACTACCCTGGACGGAGTTCCATTGTCGGAATTTTATACACTAATTTTCAATAAAAACCGCAAAGTGCCGGTCAGAAAAATTTTTCCGGATCGAGGGAGTAAGACGGTAACCCAGAAGGATTTTCTTGAAATTATAGCCTATATAGCTGTCTGCATGGAAAAAGAGAACACTAACTTCAGATTGTAAGGATGACGATTCAAAAACATGGTCCAATAGCAGTTGAAAGTCCGCTCAGAAACAGCAGGCTGGCAGATCATTTGTCGGGGTACTCCATTACACTGGGATCAAGGTCTCCGAGAAGAAATGAACTCTTCTCCGGATTAAATCTTCCGTTCACCGTCGATGTCAGAGAGGTGGATGAAAGTTTTCCGGCCGATATGAATGTCCTGGAAGTCCCTGAATACCTTGCAGTGTTAAAAACCGGGCCTTTCAGGGAAGATTTCAGGCAAAACGGATTACTCATAACTGCTGACACAATTGTAATAGTTGAGAATCAGGTGCTCGGAAAGCCTTTGGATTATGCACATGCTTTTGAAATGCTGAACCGCTTATCCGGTAAAAAGCATGTCGTCATAACCGGGGTTTGTATCACATCAGCCGTTAAACAGCTTACCTTCCGCGACCAGACGGATGTATGGTTCAAAACCCTTGCTCCTGAAGAAATAGATTATTACCTTACACATTACCAGCCCTACGACAAGGCGGGTTCCTATGGTGTGCAGGAATGGATTGGGTATGTGGCTATTGAAAAAATAGAAGGATCCTATTTCAACGTCATGGGACTGCCTATCCAGCGACTGTACCAGGAACTCCTGTCATTTTAAAATCAATGAATTAAGACCGAATGAAAAAACTATTATTCCTGCTGACCGTATCATTTTTTTCACATCAGTGTTTGGCAACTGAAGGGATGTGGATACCTACGCTTTTGAAAAAGTACAACATCGGGGAGATGCAGAAAATGGGCTTCAAACTAACTGCTGATGATATTTACAATGTCAATCACGCAAGCCTGAAGGATGCTGTAGTTCTTTTTGGTTCCGGTTGCACCGGTGAAGTAATTTCAGGAGACGGACTGCTCATCACCAACCACCACTGCGGGTTTGGCCAGATTCAAAAACACAGTTCGCTCGAACACGACTATCTCTCGGATGGGTTCTGGGCAAAAAACAAATCAGAAGAGCTTACAAACCCGGGATTGTCGGTCCAGTTCCTTGTAAAGATGGAAGATGTTACGAATGAGGTGTTAAACGGTTCGAAAGAAGGGATTGAGGATGCTGATCTTAAAAAACTTATTGCCACCAATATTGAAGCTGTAAAAAAGAACATGAAGGGTAAATCTGATTACCTGGTTGATGTTAAGCCTCTATTTTATGGAAATCAGTACTTTGCGTATGTATATGAAGTTTTCAGGGATGTCAGGCTGGTGGGTGCCCCTCCTGTTTCAATTGGTAAATTTGGCGGTGATACAGATAACTGGGTTTGGCCCCGGCACACAGGGGATTTCTCCCTTTTCAGAATTTATGCGAACAAAGACAATAAGCCTGCTGCCTATTCGCCTGATAATGTTCCGTATCACCCGAAAAAATTCCTTACTGTCAACATAGGCGGCATTAAGCAGGGCGATTTCACAATGGTTTTCGGGTTCCCCGGAACGACCCAGGAATACCTGCCTTCACAGGCCGTACAACTGCTGATCGGGAAGAGTAATCCCAACAAGGTGGAGGTGAGGACGGTCAAACTGGAGATCCTTGGAAAGCGGATGGCAGGTAATCCAAAAATCAGAATCCAATATGCCTCTAAAGCTGCAGGATTATCAAATTCCTGGAAAAAATGGCAGGGAGAAACCAAAGGATTAATCCGTCTTGATGCGGTTGGCAAAAAACAAAAAGAAGAGCTTCTGTTTGCTCAATGGGTCAGTCAAAATCCAGACAGGGAAAAGAAATACGGACATCTTTTATCTGATTTTTCCAAGTATTATGCCGAGCTATCAGATTATCAGACAGCCTACGATCTTTACAATGAAACTATTCTGCGTGGAACAGATGTTTTCACCCTTGTTTCCCGTTTTGACCAAATGGCACAGGTTTTCAACGATTCGGTGAAATTTAGCAGGCAGAGGCTGGCATTGACCGGATATCTTCCCGGATACCTGAAGGATTATGATTTTGAGACTGACGCAACGGTCTTGCCAGCATTGCTGAATATGTACCTTACAAGAGTTGATTCCAGGCACTTGCCAGATGATGTCCTCAGGCAAAAATCTGATTTGATGAACAGTCAGTATGTACAGTCAATGTATAAAAAATCAATCTTTGCTGATAGTATTGAGATCAGGTCCTTGCTGAATAACAGTCAGGCAAGGGCTCTTAAAAAAATCCGGAAAGACAAATTGTACAAACTGTTTACGTCCATATCCGGACATTATACGAAAACGACTGAACCTGCCTGGCAAAAATTAAACCAGAAAATACTCCAGACTCAAAAGGCATATATGGCAGCCATACTTGAAATGAAAAAAGACCAGCGCCTAATGGCTGATGCCAACCTTACACTCAGAGTAACCTATGGTAAAATTGAAGGATATGAGCCTTACGACGGGGTTTACTATCAGCCGTTTACAACTCTTACAGGAGTTATTCAAAAGCAGGATCCAAATAACTCCGACTATTTTGTACCGGAGAAATTGAAGCTGCTTTACAGGAATAAGGATTTTGGCAATTATACCGACTCCAACGGAGAAATCCCTATCGCCTTCTGTGCCTCCAACCATACCACCGGGGGTAACTCGGGGAGTCCGGTCTTAAATAGTGGAGGTGAGCTTATTGGCGTCAATTTCGACCGTTGTTGGGAAGGAACAATGAGTGATGTGCTTTTTGACCCAGAGAGATGCAGAAATATTTCCCTTGACATCAGGTATGTGCTTTTCATCATCGATAAATATGCCGTGGCAGGATACCTTCTGAACGAGATGCAGGTAACCAGGTAACACTGGGTCCGAGAGGTGAATGAAACCTGAAATCCGGACTGCTCATCCGGATACTTGTAAAACTCTAAATTATAGGAGTTTAGATTCTCCTGAAACAACCTGATGTTTTGATTCAGTGCCTTGAACTCAAAAGTCCGGATTTTTTCAGCATTCCGAATTCATGTTCAAAATTGGGGGTAAAGATTCCCTTCCCTAAATTACGTTCGATCTCTTTTACCTTCCAGAATTTACCTTCCGAAATTTCAACTGAACTCAAGGCATCCGGTTTGCCGTTGTAGGCGATAAAACTGTAAACAAGCTCTGACTCAATGTCAGAGTCCCACCTGTATTTTATAGCCGGCACTGCTTTAAAATCCTGAAGACCAATCTCTTCCATAGCTTCACGCATTAGCGACTCTTCTATTGATTCTCCGTAGGCGAGATGCCCTCCAACAGCAGTATCCCATTTTCCTGGTTGCACCAGTTTCGTCATTGACCTTTTTTGTAAATAGAGGGAGGAATCTGAATTAAGAAGATGAAGATGAACAACGGGGTGAAGCGTGCGGGATCCATTGTGACAATATGAGCGAAGTGCTTTGCCAAGAATGCGGCCTTCCTCATCAACAACCGGAAGCCACTCCTCAGCATCAGAAATCACCGGATCCATTCTTCCTTTCATTCTCTGACGGATCACCATAAATAAAAGATAGGCACCCATCATAATAAACAGCATGAAACTGCTGACGAAGGCCCAAACCTCTTTGCTCATAAAAAATGCTGCCCACAAAACCATTAAAGTATGGATAAGGGTAATCCACAACATTACAAACAGATTCTTCCGGAAAAGGTCTTTTTGGATGCCCTCCAGTTTAACATCTTTGAGATACCTTTGGGACATGGAGCCAAGAGGATCTATTCTTGAAAAAAGTGACAACGAAAGAAGGGCAACCAGCACCAGGTCCATCATGGCTGGCTTGACCTTGAAAAAAATCTCGTTCTCAAATAAATAGGATAGTGAGGAAAGAACAAATAACAGGAACATGTCGAGCAACACGAAATTGTCGATCCTCTTTTCACGGATCCAGGTGATCAGCATTTCAACAAGACCGATTGATACCGCGACAACCAGACCAACCTTCATACCCCAGATTTCATCTGCAACGATAAAAACCAGCAGGGGGATCAACCCTGGTATCAGTTTCTTAATCAAAACAGTCGGTTTAATTCATCGGGTATCTCGGAACCTTTTGATAGGTTTTAAAAGTATCTGTCGACCTGTAAACTTTGAAGAGCCTGACATAAAAGACCAGCGTAGAATAGGCAGGAATTGTTCCCATGTTAGAACCCCCATATGCAATTTTCGAAGGAATTATCCATTTGGCTTCACCGCCGTCTTTCATGTAGGTTATAGCTTCATCCCATCCGGAAATCACGCTCCCGCCACCTACAGTAAAACTAAAAGGTTCATAATCGCCTGAGGTATCAAACAGGTATCCATCCTGAATACCCATGGTATCATTGTCTTCGATGAGGTATCCTTTGTAGAAAATCTTCACATAATCGCCAGCCACAATGTCATTTCCAGTTCCGACCTTGGTATTGAAATAGAAAAGCCCGGATTGAGTAGGTGGGGCTCCATTGTGGTAACGGCCGATATACTTATCCAGCAGGTATGTTTCCTTTTCAACCTGGAGCTGAAGAGTTGTTTTATTACAGGAAGCAAAACCGATAATAAGGAATAAAACTAAAAACGGATAGATGTATGTTACCAACTTCATCAGTAGAATATTTTTGTTTTCAGGCATCCTATTGAAAACCCGAGTGCAAGGATACAAAATGTTCGTGACCTTCTCAACTTTTGACAGTTCATTCGGACAATTCCCCACAAAATTAACCAAATTTAACCCAAACCAAAACTGTAACCCTAAAAATCAAAATTCCTTTCGGCTTTCTGTCTCAAGTATCTCAGCATATTGGGGAAGAAGTTCCTTTAACTGTTGTATTACCACCTCCAGGGATTGCCTGGATTCTCCACCCGAAGCATTGCGATGTCCTCCGCCGCTGAAATGTCTCGCTGAAAAATCATTCACAGCAAAGCCTCCCTTGGAGCGGAATGACAGCTTGATCTTTTCCTCACTTTCCAATAAAAATACGGAAAAAATTATTCCTTTTATTGAGAGTGGATAATTTACAAACCCTTCTGTATCACCAATTTTAAAATTATACTTTTTAAGTTCCTCGCGCTTTAGGGAGATAATTGCAGCATGGAACCCGGGTAGGATTTCCATTTTTTCGGAAAGAGCGAAACCCAGCAATTTCAACCTGTCCTCTGTATTTGTATTGAAAAGAGCCTGTTGAATTTTATACTGATCTGCTCCTTTCCCAATCAGGTCGGATACTGCCATGTAAAGTTCCTTTCTCCTGGCATTGTGGCTGAAGGAGGCCGTATCCGCAATAATTCCGGTCAGAAGAGCCTGTGCACCAAGTGGATCAAGATGGCCGCCCCACCCCATTTTGTATACAAAATCATAAACCAGCTCAGCAGTGGAACTGACGCTTGTATCTGAAAACAGCCAATCAGCCTCAATGGCAGGCTGCGGATGATGGTCTATCAATACCAGTTTCGCCGAAGGTTGTTCAAGCCATTTTTTTACTTTTCCGACCCGTCTGATATCGTTAAAATCAAGCATGAAAATTACATCCGCCTCCTTAATCACCTTTTCAGACTCTTTTTCCTGGTGCTCAGAGATAAACCAGCCTTTGTAATCGTTCAGGGAAGGCACGATCGGCGGAAAATCAGTTGGAAAAATAACGGTAGAGCTAAAGCCTGCATTCTGCAGAACGTTGTTCAACCCAAGGGAAGAACCCAAAGCATCACCATCAGGATTGGCATGGGTAAGTATCACAACTTTCCTTACTCCATCGTTCATCCGTTCTAACAGTGATTGGCAGATATTTATATTGATGTTTGTCATATTAATTCAATTTTGTACCACAAAAATAGTCTATTCTTCGTTCATTCAGAACTTCCTCCAATTCTTTCACGATGCGATCGAATGGTAGAATGAGGATCCACCGGTATATTGCAGACAAAATCAATATCCACGGAATTAGTAATTATTTCTAATTTTGTGCAAATTTTTAAAACTGTTAATTCACAAGAAATGGCACAAAATCTTACTTTCACAATGATCAAACCTTGCGCTGTTCGCAACCAGCACATAGGTTCAATTCTCAAGATGATTTCAGATCGTGGATTTCGCATCAAAGCGATTAAACTTACCAGGATGACCCGAGCAAATGCCGAAGCTTTCTATGGCATCCATGCAGGCAAGCCATTTTTTGAAGATCTGGTAAGTTTCATGTCTTCCGGTCCGATTGTGGCAGCCATCCTGGAAAAAGAAAATGCCATTGCCGAATACAGGGAGCTGATCGGGGCTACCAACCCGGCCAATGCTGCCCCCGGAACCATCCGGCAGTTGTTTGCCGAATCCTTTACCGCCAATGCTGTGCATGGGGCAGACAGTGACGAGAATGCCATCAGGGAAGGCTCCTTCTTCTTTTCTGAAATGGAACAATTCTAAATAAGTATTTTGATAGAAGACCTGTGAATTAGAGGCTTCCAGATGAACCTATTGGCACTGAATTACGTATAAAAGCCATAACATAAATTGTATAAAGGCAATCAGAAAGACCAAAAAACAAATTGCAGGCTACTTATTATCGTTCTAATTATCAATAGTTTAAACAAAATCTTTGTATGAAAGAGAATTCAGTAAAAATTACCTTTGCAGGAAATCCATTGACCCTCCTCGGAAATGAGGTCAAGGTAGGCGACATGGCTCCTGATTTTAACTCCGTTGGAGCAGGATTGACGCCTGTGAAGCTATCCGATTTTGCCGGTAAAACAATTGTTCTGGCGATCTATCCCTCAATCGACACAGGAGTATGTGCGGCCCAAAACAGGAGATTCAACGCGGAAGCCAACAACATGAAAGACGTGGTTGTTCTCTCCATATCCTGTGACCTTCCATTTGCCCAATCCCGTTTTTGTGCAGCAGAAGGTCTTGAAAACATCAGGACGATTTCGGACCACAAAGAATTGGAATTCGGACAGAAATACGGATTCTGGATCAAGGAACTTCGCTTGCTCGCCAGGGGTACTGTCGTAATAGACAAGGCGGGAATTGTAAAATATGTGGAATATGTTTCTGAAGTCACTCATGAACCCAATTACGATGCTGCCCTTGCTGTCGTAAAAGGACTATAATCAAAAGTCCCCGGGAAGAACTGATAATATTCAGCTATTGCTAAAGACCCTTAAGCGGAATGAATTTCTACTTAAGGGTTTTTTAATGGACCAATTGTTGTTTGGCTTCACGGGTTTTGAGAAAAATACCCACTTACTGCAATGATCATTGTTGTACCCTGAACAAAAGGCAAACAGGTTTAAATGCATTGATTGCACCTGTGTAAGTCAACAGTCCGGATTCAGCATTTCGCTTAAATGCCACAATATTATTGGAATTCTGATTGGCAACAAGCAGATATTCACCGTCTGGGCTCATCGTAAAATTGCGGGGCATTTCACCCCTGGTATCCTCATGTCCAATCAGCTTTATCCTGGAATCCAGAACCGAAAATATAGCAATGGTATTCATGCCCCTGTTGGAGACATACAGGAATTTCCCGTCCGGTGACAGGTGAATGTCCGCACAGGTATTGGGTATCTTATAATCCGCAGGCAGTGTAGAAATGGTCTCAATTACTTTGAAAACCCCGTTCCTGGCCATCTGCACCACGCTGACACTGCAGCCCATTTCATTGGCAACATATAGTGTACTTCCATTGGGATGAATCGTCATATGCCTTGGTCCGCTTCCCGGAGGCATACCTATTTCAGGAAACTTGTAAGGCTTGAGCGTAGTTGAATTTTTATCTATGGTATAAACCTTTACCTGATCAATACCGAGATCAGCAACGAAAATCCGGTTACCACCCGGCTCAAAAAGCGCACTGTGAACATGTGGTTTATCCTGCCTCGCCAGGACTGGTCCTGACCCATAGTGCTGCAAAACAGACAGAGCTTCCGACAATTCTCCAGATGGTTTAATTTTATATAAGGATACGTTTCCCCCGGTGTAATTGGAAACTAAAACCATACTATCCTCGTTTACAGATACATGACAAGGATTAGCTCCTCCACTGGTGACTTTGTTGACAGATGTCAGATTGCCGGCAATATCCACATTAAAAAGTTCTATATAACCCATTCTCTGGTTATTCTCATCAACAGTTTCCCTGACCGCCGCCAATTGCTTCCCATTCATGGTCATGGCAAGAAACGAGGGATTTTCCGAGAGCACTGCCAACCCGTTGCTGTGTAGTTTGCCTGACAATGGATCAAGTCCGAAACTGTAGATGCCTTCACTGCCATTCTCTTCGGTATAGGTCCCGACATAAAAATGAAGGATCCCTTTGGAGGAGGGTGTTTGTGAATTGGCAACTCCTGACAATGACAAACCAAGAAAGATGATCAGTAACTTTTTCATCTGATTACAATTTGTAAGGTAAGGTCAGTTGTTACAGGAAGACCTGAATCCCCGAAAAATTCCGAATCAATTCTGACCATATTGTCCAGGAAGGGTTATATTGAACACATAGTATTTAACAACTTCCCGATTCCTTTAGCTAATGTACAAAATCATTTTGATTTCCTTTTCCTAAAAACAGCAAAACGAAGAGATAAATTCAGGCAACCTCATTACCGCCTCACCACTGTCCTGCTGACCTTTCAGCAATTAGGGAGAGAATACGGATGATCATAAGATTCAGGGATACCGCATCCTGAAAATATAACTTCCGGAACCGGTTCTGAGACAGAATTTGCCCTCTGCAGTGCCCGCCAGGACAACCTGTTTCCCATTTTCCGTCACCCCGGAACCTGATCTGACAGGAAATACAATAACAGCTTCCGTGTTAACAGGTATTTCAATTGTCATTTCCAGCGAGTTATTGATTTTTTTCCACTCACTCCTGATTTTGCCGTAGGGAGAGAGGTAGCTTGATTTAACCTCTGTTAAATCACCGACAATTTCAGGCCGTATGACAAAATTACTGAAAGCTGTACTGTTGTTTGCCTGCTTGATCCCCCCCAGCCCTGTATAAAACCATTCCATCAGGTGCCCGAGCATCAGATGGTTGTTGGATACCTCCTCCAGTGCAGGCCACGATTCAGTCAGGGCAGTGGCACCTTTTTTCAGTTGAAAGCCATATCCGGGGAGGTCATTCCTGAAATTCATATCGAACAGTAACTGTGAGCAGCCGTTTTCCTCCAGGGCTTTAACCAGGAAATGAAAACCAACATCTCCGGCAGTAAGGGTATAACCTGACTTGACTATGGAACTGACAAGGTTTTTCACAACTTCTTTCCTGTCATTTTCATCCACCAAACCTACGCACAAAGGCATTGCCATTGCGGTTTGACTGCCGGTTGAATATACCTTGTCCTGCGGATTGAAAAATTTTTGGTTGAAGGCATTTTTTACTCTTGCGGCAAGGATTTCCACATTTTTGGCTTCAGTATTCATTTCACATAACTTCATCATCCTTGAAAGAAGTTGAAGATCGTAAAAATATATCGCGGTGGCCGTTAATTCTTTTGGAGTTAATTGCGCCTCACCGGGAGATTTTGGCCCGTAATCAAACCAGTCGCCCAGTCCGTGTGACAGCAGGTTGCCATTCGTTTTGGTGCCTAGGTAGGCAACATACTTTTGCATCATTGGCATAGCCTCCCTTACAATTGCTATATCCCCATACCATTCCCAAAGCATCCAGGGCAATATGACTGCTGCGCTGCCCCACTCCGGTGAATCACGGAAGCCTCCCTGGAACTGCGTGTATTCAGGAGCAATATCCGGAACGAGTCCATCAGGAGCCTGCGCATCAATCATATCCCGCACCGCCTTTCTGTACAGTGCATAAAGATCATAATTGTAGTGAAGGGAGGCACCCATGAGATAAGTTTGCTCCAGCCATCCAAGTTTTTCCCGGTGGGGACAGTCGGTTACAACGCTTTGCAGATTACTTCTTGCTGCCCAGTCTATCAAATTATAAATCTTGTTAAAAAGTTCGTTCGAACAGGCAAATTCGCCGTTTTTCGGGGACGAATTACAGGTGTGCAGCGTCTCCAGGTTTAAAATACCCGGAAGTCCAGAACCGGCCTTATCGCTTTCAGGTACAGCCCCTTCTACCATAACATACCTGAATCCGTAATAGGAAAATTTTGGTCGCCACACCTCAACACCATCACCCTTAAGTGTATATGTAAAATAATAGGGGGAACCTGAAGCTTTCTGATTGATTTCCTTACCCGTTGTTATCAGCTCTCCTGGCGTCAGTTTTATCACCGAACCACGTTTTCCCCTAACTTTTAGTTCTATAATACCTGAACCATTCTGGCCAAAATCATACAAATACTTGCCAGGATTACATTTTTGAATTTTTGCAACAGGAATAGTGCGATTGATGGTAACAGGATAATCGCTCTCCGCAGTCAGCCTGCCGGTTGGAATGGTTGCAGGCAGCGCATTTTGCCAACCCGAATCATCAAAACCGGGTTGATTCCATCCGGGTTGTTCGAGTGTGGCATCATAATCTTCACCACCATAAATCCCTGAATAAACAATGGGCGAAGGGGCACACTTCCAGTCCGTTCCGGAAGAAATATCAGATGTTGTCCCATCTTCAAAGGTAATTTTAAGTTTGCTGATTACTTTAGGATAACCGTAGGCAATGACCAGTTTCCTGTACCTTTCACGGTTGACATTGTAAAAACCATTGCCGACAATAACACCCAGAACATTCTTCCCCTGCTTAAGAAATTTTGTTACATCGTAGCAATTGTACAGGCAGGTTTTATTGTAATCTGTCCACCCGGGCGACAGAAATTGATTTCCTGCCTCTTTCCCGTTGACTGTCGCTTCATAATGACCCAACCCACTGATAAAAAGAGTGGCACTTTTAATTTTCTTTGAAATACCGAATTCTTTCCGGAAATATGGCACGGTACTTCTCTTAACTCCCCGGTTTCCAAGCTTATCACCGGATCCATGGATACCGGGAAATATCTTCATCGAATCCGGCAAATTCTCATAACCAATCCAGCGGGCTTCACCCCAGTCGGAGAGATCGGACAAGCCTGTATGAAACCAGGCAGGATCACTCCATTCTGATTTATGTCCAAACTGATCAGTGATCTTAACCTTCCAGTAATATTTGGTGTCGGCTTTCAAAGTTGATCCGGCAAAGCCAACACGGATAGACCGCTGAGAATGAACAACCTTTGAATCCCAGCAATTACCGGTATCATTTCCAAGTTTCTCCGGGGTATCCGCAACCAAGATATGGTACGACGACTGCTTAACATTTCGTTGTGAAGAACTGATTATCCAGCTGAAATCCGGTGACTTGCCGGCAACGCCCAACGGATTTACCTTCGATTCACAACGAAGTCCTGAGACAGAAATTCCATTCTGTGCAATAACGACGGACATTACCAGTAGTGTTAGTGCCGTCAGCAGATACTTTAAATAACTCATTTCAATTGAATTAAACTATTCACCAATTTCTTACTCACCTTAAATGCAGAACCATGTCTCACACCAGGAGGAAAAACTATTGTACCCGATACCTCTTCCCAGTCCTTCATGTTTTTAGACCTTACGGCCCCATATCTGTGCTCCCTGTACCTGTCAAAATATACATAAACATAATCATCAATTTTAAGGGCAGAAGGCCCTTCAGCCCAATATTCCCCGGTAATAGGAGGTGACACGGAAACAGGAAACGGTCCGGATGCCATGCCGGAAGAGGTGATCCTAATATTTTTTTCAGGCGGATTTGGATTCTCATTTTTCAGGAACATATACCAGTTTTTGCCTTCCCTTAAAATCGTTGCATCAATTACACTGAAATCCGGGTTGAAAAACATCCTTGTATTTGTAAAGTATTGAAAATCAACGGTTGTAGTACAATACATGCGATGATTCAACCCCTTTTCCGATTCAGATCCTTCAACCTCTGTGTGCCGACCTGGAATAGTGGTAGCCCAGAATACCAGGTAGTATTTCTGTTGCGGATCATAAACAATTTCCGGGGCCCAGCAATTCCTGGCTGCAGGTTCATGCATCATTACAGGAATTGTCTTCTGTTCAGACCAGTTTATCAAATCTTTTGACGAGGCATATCCAATCTGACGTTCTTTCCAGCTGCAGGTCCAAACCATATGAAAAGTACCATCCTCACCCTGGAGAATGTAAGGATCTCTCATCAGTTTATCCTCTCCTGCAGTAGGTTGCAAAAATGATTTCCCGCCTTTAAGCTCCTTCCACTGCAGTCCGTCATTGCTGTAGGCCAGGTGCAATCCATCCTCCCCGTTGTCTTTAAAATAGGAGAAAAGATAATGATGCCCTCCTCCCCTGGAAATTAGGGCGGAAAAAACAAAAAACAGAAGGAGGTATCGCATAACAGTTGAATTACAGGATTACTTAGTGACGAATTTTCCTTATTTTTGGTATCAGGTTCTGCTACTTCAATACAAATATAATCAGCAGATTATCAACATCACCATGTACCGGTAATTTTATGATTGATTCTCTAATTGTTTAAAAACTGTATTCTTATGCGTCTCCTTATCCTTTTAACAGCCATAATTTTAGCCTCCTGTTCAACAAATGTGCAAAAAGAACCAGCCAAGATGAACAATCTCCGTCCTACAGAAAAATGTATCAGTACAGCCATTGATTCACTGATAATTAAACATGGTCATGGAATGAAGCCGGCCATTGAAAAGGGTGTAAAACATTCCGCTTCCCTGTGGACCGGAACTGATGGCAGTGACAGTGATTTTATTGCCTTTTGCAGGGACAATTTCATCGGCGATCCAAAAAGCAAAACCCTGATGCTTCAAAAATTTTCTGCCTACTTTGAATCAATTTCAGGACATATCAACAAAATGACACTGGATCTCAAGCAGAATGTAGACCTTAACAACGGGGAACTGCTGGAAATCGATAAGATCTTCAGCGGATTTTCAGTTGGTGCCCATTTGCAGGATGATCTGTACAAAAACAAAATCGCCTTCATTGTTGCACTGAATTTCCCCTATTTCACGTTACAGGAGAAGGAAACACTCGGTAATGACTGGAGCCGTGAGCAATGGGCTGCAGCCAGAATTGGTGACCAGTTCATATCCCGTGTGCCGGCAGAATTAACCCAGGCAGTCGCCAAAGCAGAGGCTGACGCAGACCTTTACATTGCGGAATACAACATTCAGATGGGATCCCTGCGGACAGAAGATGGAATGCAACTTTTTCCGGATAATATGTCATTGCTGACCCATTGGAATCTAAGGGATGAAATTAAGGCAGATTACACCGACAAAGACAAAGGTCCTGAGAAGCAAAAGATGATATACAAGGTAATGATGCGAATCATCGACCAGGATATTCCTTCCGTTGTGATCAATGATCCGGCCTACCAATGGAAACCCTTAAGCAACCAGGTTTTGGAGAATGGAAAAGTAATTGCCGTCAGTTCCGAACCGGATTCAAGATACCAGCAAATCCTCAACAATTTTCATGCACAAGAGGCCATTGATCCATACGAACCAGAAAGGAACAGCTTTATCCAAAGAAAATTTTCTGGTGAAATGGAGATTCCCCAGGAAGAGGTGGAGGCTCTTTTCGACACTTACCTGAAATCGCCGCAACTGGTCAGAATTGGTAAGATCATTGCCGGAAGACTGGGACGCAACCTCGAACCCTATGATATCTGGTACGATGGATTCAAGGCAAGGAGCGAATACCCGCAGGATCAGTTAAACAACATGACCAGAACAAAGTATCCTGATCCCGCAGCTTTTGAGAAAGATATGCCCAATATGCTGGTAAAGCTAGGTTGGAGCAAAGAACGTGCAGAATACTTATCCGACAAGATCGTGGTAGATCCTGCCCGTGGTTCAGGTCATGCATGGGGTGCCGGAATGAAGGGAGAAAAATCACACCTGAGAACCCGCATTGCCTCTTCAGGAATGGATTACAAAGGATATAACATTGCGGTACATGAATTTGGCCACAATGTTGAACAAACCGTTTCACTCTATGATGTTGACTATTTCATGATGAACGGAGTGCCAAATACTGCTTTTACTGAAGCTCTTGCCTTTATCTTTCAAAGCCGTGATCTCAATCTTCTTGGATTATCCGGACAGAGTAAAAATCAAAAAAATCTGGACATACTGGATACGTCATGGTCTTTGATGGAGATTATGGGAGTTGGAATGGTTGATATGCGGACCTGGAAATGGATGTATAGTCACCCTAATGCAACAGCCGCCGAACTTAAACAGGCCGTTATACAGATTTCAAAAGAAGTATGGAACAGTTATTTTGCACCGGTTTTCGGGACGCGTGATCAGCCAATACTTGCCATTTATTCACATATGATCTCCAATCCGCTCTATCTTGCAGCCTATTCTTATGGCCAGATCATTGAATTCCAAGTCGAAGACTATCTTGCCGGCAAAAATTTCCCGGAGGAGATTGACAGGATTTATAAGCAAGGCAGGCTTGTACCACAAATATGGATGCAGGGAGCGGTCGGCAAAAAGTTATCGGTTGACCCGATTTTAAAACAGCTTGATGAAGCGCTGTCAAAAGAGTTATGAATGATGAATTATGAATTATGCGAATTAAGGGTTGAAAACGTTCAATACAAAGAAAAATAATTG
>CAZDLO010000077.1:0-16794 GCA_964506325.1 uncultured Tangfeifania sp. | reverse complement strand
ACGGCCGGGACATTCCTGAACGGGCGCATGCATATCGGAAAGAAGATCATTCCCGGCGGGCGTATTGATGAGAAACCGTCTTTGCTTTTGGCCAAGAGCCTTCAGGACCTTGGGTTTGTGCTTCGTAATTTCAATTACCAACCAACACATTGAAATTCTGAAATATACTGTTCGGATTTCTCCTCCGGGAGGCTTATTTTGCGGTGAATTGCAGGGAACAAGGCCCAACATTCCTGGCATACTCCGCCAGAACACCCTGATAATATTTAACAACAATGAATCAACAGGCATCCGGTCCTCTCAGACCAGGATGATATTGAGGGCAAAGTCTATTACCGCCTTCTCCCGGTAAAAAAAATCACTGCCCAGGAGCCCGGCAATTCTTTTGTCGGAATATTTTGCGTATTCTTCATTGATGTGATGAAGGTCAACTATTGCCACATTTAGCGGTTCAAACCTGGTACCTCCCAGGACAAAATTACCCATGACGCCAAAAGAGGTTTCTACCATTTCTTTTCCCAGTCCTGTAGCCATAGATCCTGCAGATTCATCCTCCGCCAAAAATGGAGCGGCAGCCCTGTCCACCACACTTTTCGAAGCCCCGGTATCCACCACCCACCAGTGGTTCTCCAAGCCGGCAGCTTCTGCCCTGACAAGCATGTGGATGGTTTCCTCTTCAAGTTCGATGACAACCATCGGTATTTTTTCCTTTCTTTCCATGCACCAAAGTAAACTAAAAAATACCGGCCGATTTTCATTCTGACCTGCGAAATAATGCATTTTGAGCATTACCCGGCAACCATGATGCTGAAGTGATTGTTCTAAATGATTCAGATTTGTGTAAAAACCAAAAAAAGAATATATTGTAGCATTGAATTTCTTGTTCGAATAATCTAACTCACAAATTAACTCATGAGCATTCTAATCAGCGTGATCTTTATCCTGGGGTATGCGGCCATTGCCTTCGAGCACTCCATAAAAATCAACAAATCCGCCACTGCACTTATCACCGGTGTGCTTTGCTGGAGCATTTATATCCTTGCCTCCCCCGACAAGGGATTTGTTTCAGGAGAACTTGCCACCCATTTCGGCGACCTTTGCGGAATTCTCTTCTTTCTGCTGGGTGCGATGACCATTGTAGAACTCATCGATGCCCACGACGGATTTGATATGCTTACCTCACGCATCGTTGAGAAGGACAAGCGCAAACTTTTATGGATCATCGGGTTTATCACCTTTTTCATGTCTTCCATCCTGGATAACCTTACAACCACCATTGTCATTGTCTCACTTCTGAGAAAACTGATCAGGAACCAGGAAGACCGCATGTACTTTACCGGAGTCGTGATTATTGCTGCCAATGCAGGAGGGGCCTGGACACCAATCGGCGATGTGACCACCACCATGCTCTGGATGGGTGGACAGATTACCACCCTGAACATCATGATGAAACTGATCATCCCCAGCCTGGTATGCCTGGTGCTGCCCCTGGCGTTTGTCTCTTTCAGAATCAGCGGAAAAGTGGAGGCATCCCTTCGCAAGGAGGACAGGAACCACGGACTTTCACAATACCATAAATCCCTTGTGTTTTTTGCAGGAATTGCGGCCCTGATTTTTGTACCCGTATTTAAGACGCTGACAGGCCTCCCTCCCTATATGGGCATGCTGTTTGGGCTTGGCGTCCTCTGGATCATTACAGAAGTAATTCACGGCAAGGAGGTTATTACCGACAAGGGTTCCCTGTCGGTATCCCAGGCTCTCCGCAGGATTGATACGCCAAGTATCCTGTTTTTCCTGGGAATCCTGATCAGCATAGCGGCCCTGGAATCCATAGGCATACTGCCTGCCCTGGCCGACTGGATGAATGCTACCATAAAAAATATCAATGTAATTGCGATCTCGATCGGTTTGCTGTCTGCCATCATTGACAATGTCCCTCTGGTTGCAGCTGCCCAGGGGATGTACAGCCTTGCCACCTTCCCGACAGACCATTTCTTCTGGGAATTTTTAGCCTTCGCGGCAGGTACGGGAGGTAGTGTTCTTATCATCGGATCGGCTGCAGGCGTTGCTGCCATGGGTATGGAAAAGATCAATTTTTTCTGGTATCTGAAAAAGATCAGCCTGCCGGCCCTTATCGGATATTTTGGGGGTTGTTTCGCCTATATCCTGCAGAACTATTTAATCGGCTGAGAATCCTTTGATTCCGGGAAATAATGAAAAAAGGTTGTTGAAATGATTCAACAACCTTTTTTTTATCTGCCAGACTTTCAAAGCCTGCTATCCGGTTACTGCCTGTTCAGGTCGTCCAGTACGATCATGACCTCCCGAACATGGCCCTCACTCACTTTCATCATTTCGGCCTCGGCATCGTTCAGTTGAAGTTCGAATATCTTCTCGATTCCGTTTTTGCCCAATACTACCGGAACACCCAGGTAGCAGTTGTCGATACCGTATTCGCCTTTCAGCTGAATACAAACCGGGAAAATCCTGCGCTGGTCCTTGATAATGGCCTCAACCATCTGGGCAGCAGCAGCTCCCGGTGCATACCAGGCTGAAGTGCCCATGAGTTTCACCAGTTCACCTCCGCCAACCTTGGTGCGCTGAACAATGGCATCAAGCCTTTCAGGTGTAACAAGTTCTGTTACAGGAATACCGCCAACCGTTGTGTAACGTGTCAAAGGAACCATGGTATCACCATGTCCGCCGAGCAGCATCGCAGTGATCTCCTTCTGAGAAATATTCAATTCATCAGACAGGAAAGCACGATAACGAGCAGTATCCAGGATACCTGCCATTCCGAGAACCCTTTCACGGGGGAAGCCGGAAGTAAGGTGTGCCTGGTAGGTCATCACGTCGAGAGGATTGGAAACAATAACCAGGATGGTATTGGGCGAATATTTAACGATATTCTCAGTAACAGATTTTACGATACCTGCATTCACCTGGATAAGGTCATCCCGGCTCATTCCCGGTTTACGCGGCAGTCCGGATGTTATCACCACAACATCAGAATTGGCTGTTTTAGAATAATCATTGGTAACTCCGATAGTTTTGGTGTCATAACTATTGATCGGCGCTTTTTGCCAGATATCAAGGGCTTTACCTTCGGCAATTCCTTCCTTGATGTCCAGAAGGACCACTTCATTGACCACTTCCCGGGATGCCAAAACATCTGCACAGGTGGCTCCTACGTTTCCTGCTCCTACAACTGTAACTTTCATACCTTATATATTTTATTTATTAATTTTCGTATGCAACAGCCTTCAATTTTATTTTCAATATTTCAACTGACCTAAATCGATCCCGGCTATTTCATCCTTCCTGGAGAATTTCCTATTCTTCGTTTCAAATAAAACCGGATGCAAAATTATTAAATAATTGATCACCCGCAATTGAGATTCAATTATTATGCAACAACTTGTTTATCAGATAACTTTATTCCAAAAAACTCCTTACATCGCTGATAATTTTCCGGGCCAGCGCTTCTGCCTTCTCCGAACTGCTGCTTTCAGCGTATACCCGGATGATTGGTTCGGTATTTGATTTGCGCAAATGGACCCATTCCCTGTCAAAATCAATCCTGACCCCATCCACATCATTTGTTTTTTCATTTCTGTAACGATCCTTCATCTTCTGCAAAATTGCTTCAAGATCGATGTTCCCGGAAAGTTCAATTTTTTTCTTGGCCATATAATAGGATGGATATCCGGCGCGCAGTACCGAACACTTCATACTGCTCTTGGCCAGATGGCTGAGGAACAAAGCGATCCCAACCAGGGCATCCCTGCCATAATGGCTTTCCGGATAGATAATTCCTCCGTTACCTTCTCCCCCGATGACAGCACCGGTATCTTTCATGGCACGGGTAACATTTACTTCCCCAACCGCCGAAGGGGTATACAATACACCGTACTTTTCCGAAATATCCTGCAGGGCCCTGGAAGAGGATAGGTTAGACACAGTATTTCCCGGGGTGTGGGCCAGGATGTAATCTGCAACGGCAACAAGGGTATATTCCTCGTTGAACATGGTTCCGTCTTCGCTTATAATGGCCAGCCGGTCGACATCGGGATCTACCACAAAACCGACATCCGCTTTGCTTTCCAATACACTGGAAGCAGTTTCAATAAGGTTTTCCGGCAGAGGTTCGGGCTGATGCGCAAAATTCCCGGTCGGATCGCAGTTGATTTCAACAACCTTTTTTACTCCAAGCGCCTTCAGCAGCCGTGGAACGGCCAGACCTCCGACAGAATTTACCGCATCGATGGCAACGGTAAAGCCGGCAGCCCTAATGGCCTCCGTATCAACCAGTTTTAAGTCCAGTACTTTTTTAATGTGATAGTCAGTATAGTCTGCCAGGCGAATGGCACCAAGTCCGTCGACACCGGAAAAACCAAATTCTCCGGCTTCCGCCAGTGCCAGGATCCTTTTGCCTTCCTGGTCATTCAGGAATTCCCCTTCTGCATTCAGCAATTTCAGGGCATTCCATTGTTTGGGATTGTGACTGGCAGTCAGAATGATACCTCCGTGAGCCTTCTCAGCCACCACGGCAAGTTCGGTGGTAGGGGTGGTAGCCAGCCCGATGTCCGTAACATCTGCGCCCATTCCCATCAAGGTTCCGGAAACGAGCTTGTTGACCATCTCACCTGAGATGCGGGCATCCCTGCCCACAACGATATTCAACTTATGTGCACCGGGTTGCATTTCTCTCACCCAGGCCGCATACGCTGCAACGTATTTAACAATATCAATCGGTGTCAGTCCTTCTCCCTGCACTCCTCCGATGGTACCCCTTATTCCGGAAATCGACTTAATCAGGCTCATTCTTTACATTTAAATATTTAGGTACAAAATTGTTAATTAATAGTTGTTTTTCAAAGACGCGAAACCGAATGATCGGATCACTGTATTTTATCCGCATTTTTTTCCGAAATTTGCAGCGAATCAGTATAGCAGAAAGAATACCGTGAAAAACCCGTTATGACAATTTTCACACCAACCGGTTATCATTATGTTGGTATTCTATTGGGCCGTAAAAAACAAAATAAAAACAAGTGAAACCCTCATGCACTATCGTTCACAATATAGCATGTAAATTGCCCTGGGGGTTCCATACGTACGTTCTGATATTCAAAATATTAATACTATTATTTACGTTTGAAATACTCATGAGAATATGTTCACACCAATCGATAGTGAATAACTGGGTATTCCATTCGACCTTTAAAAATCAAATTATTTACGCATGAAACGAGTAAGAGGACAGGAGCGCGATAACAAGCGTACCGTCGTGAATCGCACCCCGGGTAGCAGGCCCCGCATTAAAAAAGAAGAGACATCAGGCTCAGCCCATAAGTCGAAGAGAGTCATAAGGACGGGAACAGCCTACCCTGAGGAGGTGGTCAAAGCCAGGAAAAAAATTGATATCCCTGTACTCACCGGCCCAGGAAAACGGATTGGCAAATCCAAGCCTGCGCCCACCCGTGAAGAACAGGCAAGGCCTAAAAGAATTACCCGGGAACGAACTTCAGATATTTTTCGCCGCACGGTAATCAACAAACCGACTCAGAAACGTTTTGAAGAAACTGAGACAGACAGTTTCCTTACTACCGGGGGAAAGGTCCTGCGCGGAAGAATAGGGAAGAAAAATGTCATCAATGAGCTGGACAAGGGTAAAAGAAGTCCATTAGCCAGGAAACCAAAAACCGACGGAACCATACGTCTGAACCGTTTCATCGCAAATTCAGGGATGTGCTCGCGGAGAGAGGCAGATACCTACATTGCCACAGGTTGTGTCACAGTCAACGGGGAGATTGTATCTGAAATGGGCTTCAAGGTACTCATGGGTGATTCAGTAAGTTTTAACGGCAAGTTGCTCAGCATTGAAAAAAAGGTTTATGTTCTGCTGAACAAACCCAAAGGATTTGTCACGACGGTTGAAGATCCGCATGCCGAAAAAACTGTGATGGACCTGGTTCAGAATGCCTGCTATGAGAGAATCTATCCGGTTGGAAGGCTTGACAAGAGTACGACAGGTCTGCTGTTGTTTACCAACGACGGCGACCTTACCAAACGCCTCACTCACCCGAAGTACAACCGCAAAAAAATATACCACGTGCACCTCGACCAGAAGGTTTCCAAATCGCACCTGGAAGAGATTGTCAACGGAATCACCCTCGAGGACGGATTCGTAGCCGCAGATTCGGTCAGTTATGCCGATGAAGAGGACAAAAAGCAGGTGGGAATTGAAATACACTCCGGCAAGAATAAAATTGTAAGACGCATTTTTGAACATTTGGGGTACAAGGTTGTCAAACTGGACCGCGTATACTTCTGCGGACTTACCAAGAAAAATCTACCGCGCGGAAAATGGCGCTTCCTTACCCAGGAAGAGGTAAACATGCTAAAGATGAGCTCAAACTAGTATTGTCCGGTTTTTGTAATTTTTTTCTTGTTTTCAAGACTAATTAAACAGAAGTGAAAGAGGATTTTTTGCATAATATCACCCAGAACCAGGGGATCATCCACAAGGTCACAAGGATTTACTGTGACAATGAGGATGATCGCAAAGATCTTTTTCAGGAGATACTCATCCAGTTGTGGAAATCCTATGACAAGTTCAGGGAGCAATCGAAATTCTCAACCTGGATGTATCGTGTGGCGATCAACACGGCAATAACGAATTTCAAAAAAGATGCCAAGACCAGAAAAAGGAGCGAGCTTGGCAAGGAGTTGTATCTCCTGGCAGATGAATCCTACGATTATGAAAAGGAAGAACATCTCAATTTGATGTATGAAGCAATAAATCAACTTACCGGAATTGAAAAATCAATCACTTTGCTCTATCTCGAGGACAAACAATATGAGGAGATTTCGGAAATAACGGGTATTTCGCAGAACTATGTGAGAGTAAAGATGAACAGGATCAAGAAAAAACTTGAATCCTTTGTTAAAAGCAGAGAGCGTAAATAGATGGAATTGAATGAATTGAAAAAAGCATGGCAGAGTGCAACGCCGGATAAAGTCCGCGGGAAAGTGCTTGACGCCTCCAAAATAAACAAGATGCTGCATAGCCGCGGAACAGGAATTCTATCGAGGCTGGACAGAAGTGTTAAGATTGGCATCTGGTTCCTTGTTTTCTTTTTCTTCCTGACACTGGCCGACTTACTGGTGCCGGCCGAGTTTATTTTCCCGGATAAACTGGATGTATCCCTGGAAGTACCCATCTGGATTAACCTGCTCGAATGGTGCGTAAATTTAACGCTTATGGTATCCATCCTTCTTTTCGTGGTAAGGTACCGCCGGCTGAAGGTTCATACCCTGGCAGATCAGGACCTGGGAGGTGCAATACAGAAAGTGCTTAAACTACTTGATACTTTTAAGAAAGAATTTTATGTGGCGGTTGCCATTTTGAGTGCAGGAATAGGCCTCGGATTCATCTCCGGTGCACAGAAGGGATTTGAAACGATCCGGACCATCCAGGAACCTACAACACTTTCGGTTGTGATCGCATCTGTTTTGATGCTTGTACTGCTCAGCTTGTTAATTGGGTCTATAATATATATCTTTCACAAAGGTTTTAACCTCTTGTTCGGGAAGTACCAAGATCAATTAATCCAGTCTTTAAATGAGTTGCAGGAGAACGAAGAATAGGGTTTGTCTTTTTTTTATTTCCCTGTTTTTCCTTTCTGTAACGGCAAACAACGTGCCCGCGCAATCCCGCATAATCAGCGGACATGTTGCAAGTAATACCGACCAGTCACACCTTCCGTTTGTTCTCCTGCACTTTGATGATGGTAAAACAGGTACCACCAGCGACAGCCAAGGAAATTTCTCATTTCCAGACAGTGTCAGGAAGGTCCGTTTCAGCTGCACAGGCTACAAACCCCTCTCCATACAGGTAAACAAAGGATGGAATCCGAACCTGGCGGTCAGGCTCATTCCTGACAACAGCTCCGCAAAATTCAGCAGCAAGAAGGGGGATAATCCTTCTTACCGGATCATGCAGTCAGTGCTGGAACATTCGGACGAAAACAACCCTGCCGGACTGGAGAGTTACCAGTTCACCTCCAGCCACAGCTTCCTGCTTTCCACGGAACCATTTTCCAAAGACAAACCGAACGGGAAAAAGAAAATTTCTTCGGTCGAATTTGAGAATTTGCAAAAACGGTTTGAAGCCAGCCATATGTTTTCCATTGAAACCGTCAGCAATAAGAAGTTCCTGCGTCCTAAGCACGAGAATGAAGAAATCATGTCCTCAAAAATGGCCGGACTGAAAAAAGAGGTGTTCATGCTTCTCTCCTCCCAGCTGCAGGGCATTTCAATTTACGATGAGCATTGTTCCCTGCTCGACAGCAAATATCTCTCACCGATCAGCAAAACTGCCTTAAAATACTATGCATTTGTGGTCGAGGACACCGTTGTGGTAAGCCCGCAGGATACCACATTCCTGATCCGCTTCTACCCTTCCGGAAATCACAAATTTGACGGATTAAAAGGATTTTTACACATCAGCTCCAACAATTCTGCAGTCCGGAATATCTTCGCAGAACCGGCAGTCCTGGACAAGAAACAGGTCTTTGCATCAATCTGGCAGCATTTTGACCAGACTGAATCAGGCCATTGGTTTCCTGCCCAGATGAATGCATCCATTAATTTTAAAATGGTGACAGCTCTCCTGCTGGATGCAAAAAAAAACCTGGGGAAGCCGGTCGAACTCTCCGTAACAGCTTTCAGCCAGACACAATTGTCCAGGAAAATGGTCAACATGCCCCTTGACCCAAAATCATTCCCAAAATATGGAGTTACCGTTTCGCCCGAAAAAAAGGATTCCCTGTATGAATTCAGGGTTTTTCGTTCGATCCCCCTGGAAACCAACGATTCACTGACCAACCATTACCTCGACAGCCTGGAGCGGAAGGCCCGGCTGAGTCAGAAGGTAAAACTTATTCACGCCCTTTCACTCGGGACAATACCGATTGGGGTAGTGAGTGTTAATTATACTTATCTCTTTGGATACAATATCAATGAGGGGTACAAGGTCGGGCTCGGTATTGAAAGCAACCGGAAGTTATCCAAATACCTGGCCACAGGAATCTATTTTACCTACGGGACAGGAGACGGACAGTTCAGGCACGGAGAGTGGCTCAGGATCTACCCGACAGGATATGCTGACTTCAAAATTGAACTGGGGCACAAGGACGTCAAAAAAGAGTTTGGGGTCGAGGAGATGCTAACCGATTTCGACCTTTTCGAACCTGAATATTACCGCTCACTGTTGGTCAACAACATGTATTATACCAACAATTACTATGGCAGTATCGAAATTCGCCCCATTGAACCCCTGAATACAAAATTCTTTGCCGATTATGCCTACAATTCGAAAAATTCGTACGGGAATTTCAGTGACATGGAATGGGATCCCTTCCGGCTGACACGAATAGGATTTGAACTCAGGTACTCACCAGGCATATCCTTCCTGAATGATCCTGAAGAGTTGATTCAAAACGCTCCTCCCAAATCTGATTTCTACCTGACTGTTATTCAGGGATTAAAACTTCTGGAGAGCGCCTACCAGTTTACCAAAATTGATTCCAAGGCAAAATTCGATATCCGGTTATCTGCTTTTGGAACAACCTCTTTGATGTTCAGAGGCGGAATAATCTTCAATGCCTCACCCATCACTGAATGGTTCCATGGCTACGGCAGTTACCCGGCCGCATTTACACTGCTGGCACACTATGCCTTTGCAACAATGCGCCTGAACGAGTTTTCAGCAGACCAGTATGCCGCACTACATATTCGCCACAATTTTGGAAGCAGGTTTATTCCCTCCTGGTATTTCTTCCGTCCGGAGCTATCGCTGGCCCAAAATATTGGTTTCGGCTCCTTGCAGCAGAATTATCAGGCTGAATCGGGCACCACGGATTTCAGGAAAGGATTTTTTGAGTCCGGGATAGAGTTGAACAAGATCATTAACATCAACTTCGTCGGGCTTGGCATTGGCACTTATTACAGGTACGGTCCCTACAGGCTTAACACAGCCATGGAAAATTTTGCGTATAAATTCACCCTGAATTTCAAATTCTGACCCTCCCGATTATTCGTACCTCAGTGCTTCGATAGGATCAAGCCTGGCAGCTTTCACAGCAGGGATAACCCCGGATGCGAAACTGACCAGCAGGCATAAGGTGACACCGCCAATCATCCAGTTCCAGGGCACAATAAATGCGGAGCCGATTACAAGGGAAATTGCATTTCCTGCCAGGATGCCCAATACGATTCCGAGGAGCCCTCCTATTTGTCCGATCACGATCGATTCAATCAGGAATTGCTGCCTGATGGTGGCCGAGTTTGCACCGATGGCCTTCCTGATGCCTATTTCCCTGGTTCGTTCAGCAACTGCTACCAGCATTATGTTCATCAATCCGATGGCTGCGCCCAGGAGCGTAATCATGCCGATTATAGTGGCTGCCATTGTAACATATTTGATGTTATCCAGCAGAATATTGACGAGGTTGTCGCTTTTTTCAACAATGAAGTCATTGTCATCCGTCGGATTAAGTCCCCTGATGTTGCGGAATACTGCCTCCGCTTCCCCGGTGGCACCATCCATCAGCTGGGCCGAATTGGGATGGACGCTGATCCTGAAATTCATATTGGGCCGGGCAAAATATTGCCTGACGTTGGTAAACGGAAGAAATACAAGGCGGTCGCCGGTCTCTCCGAAACCACTGCCCTTTTCCTTCAGAATTCCGATCACCAAATATTTGCCACTGCCAATGGAGAGCAACTGCCCGATAGGATTCATATCCCTGGGAAACAGCTTTGCCACCATCCCGGCCCCGATAAGGGCTACACTTGTTCCATCGTATGCTTCCTGCTGGGAGATGTTCCTACCGTTTTGCAACTCGTATCCGGCAGTTTGCAGGTAATTTTCGTCGATTCCCCTTACGACAACATTTGGATTGCTTTTCTTGGATTCAAATTTTACAGTGGCAGTATTGGTTGCCATTACTGATATGGAAACCGTAGCCGGGAAATGGTACTGCTCCCTGAAATCCTTTGCCTGGAAGTAACTGATGTACGAATAATTTTTTGACCGGTACCGCTGATTGCCGATTTGTATCCTCATTCCCCTGCTCTGAAGAGAAAAAGTATTGGCACCAAGCCTCGTGAAATCGGCAGTTATGGCGCTTTTTATGGAATCAATGGCTGTAAGAATTCCTACCAGTGCAGATATGCCCACTGCGATAATCAGGATGGTGAGAACGGAGCGAAGCAAGTTGCCGCGGATGGATTGGAATGCAATCAGGATGTTTTCAACAACCAACGGTTTTATCAGCATTGCAGAAATATAAATTTAAATAAAAATATCATATATAACTGATATTCAATACGTAGAAATCAAAAATAAACTATGGAAGCTGTTTTCGTGTACCTTAATGATCCGACAAGGTAGATTTTTTTTTAACACAGTGAACAGGTATCAACTAAATTATTCAGATAAAAAAACCAATTTTGCAAAATCAAACCGGGTTAATCCGTTGATTACAATTATAATTGATTAGAAGTGTTTTATACCGGGTTTGAACCTCAATTTATAATTTTTAATTTGATCGATTATGGCTTACGATATTGAAATGATCAGGAAAGTCTACGCAGAATTTCCTCAGAAAACAGCACAGCTGAGAAAATTATTAGGCCGGCCCCTTACCCTGACAGAGAAAATTCTCTATGCGCATCTCTCAGAACCGCTTCCTGCAATTCCTTACGAGCGGGGTAATTCCTATGTGAATTTCAATCCAGACCGAGTAGCCATGCAGGATGCAACAGCCCAGATGGCCCTGCTTCAGTTCATGCAGGCGGGCAAGGATGAAGCTGCTGTGCCGTCGACCGTCCATTGTGATCACCTTATCCTTGCGAAGGAAGGTGCAGCGCAGGACCTCAAAAATGCTGAGAATACCAACAAAGAGGTATACGATTTCCTTGCAACTGTTTCAAAAAGATATGGGATCGGATTCTGGAAACCCGGAGCCGGTATCATTCACCAGGTGGTGCTTGAGAATTATGCATTTCCGGGCGGGATGATGGTCGGGACTGATTCCCACACTGTTAATGCCGGTGGTTTAGGCATGGTAGCAATCGGTGTCGGAGGTGCTGATGCCGTGGATGTCATGACCGGTATTCCCTGGGAACTCAAATTCCCGAAACTGATCGGAATCAAGCTTACCGGGAAATTACAGGGCTGGAGCTCACCGAAAGATGTCATCCTGAAAGTAGCCGGACTGCTGACTGTAAAAGGCGGCACCGGAGCTATCGTGGAATATTTCGGAGATGGTGCTTCCACCATATCCTGTACAGGAAAAGGAACCATATGCAACATGGGGGCTGAAATCGGGGCTACAACTTCTGTTTTCGGTTATGATGAAAACATGGCAAAATACCTCCGGGCAACCAGCCGGGCCGATATTGCAGCCATGGCGAATGGAATCAAAGCTCACCTGAACGGAGACGAAGAAGTATACAATTTCCCTGAAAAATATTTTGACCAGGTTATTGAAATTAACCTTTCAGAACTTGAACCCCACATCAACGGACCTTTCACTCCGGATCTTGCAACCCCGCTGTCGCAGTTCAAGAAAGTGGCCAAAGAGAAAAACTGGCCCATGGAAATGCAGGTCGGATTAATCGGTTCATGTACGAACTCGTCCTACGAAGACATCAGCAGGGCAGCCTCAGTTGCCCTTCAGGCCAATGCGAAGAATCTGAAAGTAAAGGCGAAATTTACTGTTACACCCGGCTCTGAACTGGTAAGGTACACTGTCGACAGGGATCAGCACCTCAAAGCGTTTGAATCTATTGGCGGAGTCGTCCTGGCAAATGCCTGCGGACCATGCATCGGTCAGTGGGCCAGGGAAAATGCCGACAACCTGCCTGAGAATTCCATCATGACTTCTTTCAACCGGAATTTCGCCAAAAGGACGGATGGTAATCCAAAGACCCATGGTTTTGTCGCCTCACCTGAGATTGTCACTGCTTTTGCCATCGCCGGCACACTTGATTTCGATCCGGTGACAGATTTCCTGGTAAACCAGTCCGGTGAAAAAGTTAAGCTGGACATCCCCCATGGTGATGACCTGCCTGCCAAAGGCTTTGAAGTGGAAGATGCAGGGCTGATACCTCCCTCGAGTAATTTCAGACACCTGGAAGTTTCGGTAGATCCCGCTTCTGACCGCCTCCAGCTGCTGGAACCCTTCCAACCCTGGGATGGTAAAGAGATGACTGGTCTGGCACTCCTGATCAAGGCACGCGGAAAATGCACCACAGACCATATCTCCATGGCCGGTCCATGGCTAAAATACCGGGGACACCTGGATAATATATCCAACAACATGCTGATCGGGGCGGTCAATGATTTCAACGGCAATACAAATTCTGTTCTCAACCAGGCAACAGGCGGCTACGGAACGGTACCTGATACAGCCCGAAGCTATAAGAAAGCCGGCATAGGTTCTGTTGTTGTCGGCGATGAGAATTACGGAGAAGGATCATCCCGCGAACATGCTGCCATGGAACCACGCCACCTGGGCGTTAAGGCAGTGCTTACCAGGTCCTTTGCCCGCATCCATGAGACCAATCTCAAAAAACAGGGAATGCTTGCCCTGACTTTCAACAATCCGGATGATTACAACCTGATTCAGGAGGATGACAGGATAGATATCACCGGCCTTGGGCAATTCGCACCGGGTGTACCCCTGAAAATGGTTTTTCATCATAAGGACGGTACTTCCAACGAAATTCTTGCCAAACATACTTATAACGACCAACAGATCAAATGGTTCAAGAATGGCTCTTGCCTCAATTACATTAAACTGGGGCAATAAGCCGATCCGGGATTATCAGAAATGGCCGGGAGAATTCTCCCGGCCATTTTTTTTATTCAATCATAACAATCTGATTGACAGTATATAACATATAATTATTGATTCCATTAACATTTTTTAAGACTTTTATTGAACAACGTTTAACAATGCTGGATAAATTTGATCGGCTCTATTGGAGTATTTTATTTGTGGTTAACTCATTGTAAATGATAAATTATGAAAAAAAGCTCTACATCTTATGTTAAGATGATTAATAGAAACAGGTCTGATTTTCGTATGAGCAATATGCAAAACGACACAGATTTACTTTTGGAAGACAACACTGAAATGATGAGTGTGATGAACGACCTGGGTGAACTGGAAGATTTGACTGAACTTTACGGCAGCAAAGACGACATCATCTGATGTGTGATTTTCTTTAAGCCGGCCTTGTTGAAGATGACAAAATCTGACAAACCTTATACTTTTCACCTGTTTTCGAACATTAATCAGTTCAATTCGAGTCGTCCATTTATCAGAAACCTATCCCTCGTTGAATAATAAAGCTCCGCACACCCTGATTGTACTTCTTGGTCCGACCGGGGTGGGAAAAACCGCCCTAAGTCTCAAATTGGCCAGTGTTTTTGAAACAGAGATAATTTCCAGTGATTCAAGGCAGTTATTCAGGGAGATGGTCATTGGCACAGCCGTTCCGGAACCGGCAATGCTAAAACAGGTTCCGCACCATTTCATCCATTCTCACTCCATCTTTGACAGTTACAATGCGGCAAGGTTTGAGTCTGACGTGCTCGACAAACTCCGGTCGATGTTTGAAGCTCACGACTACGTCCTTATGACAGGAGGTTCAATGCTATACATTGATGCCGTGTGCAAAGGCATTGATGACCTGCCAGATATTGATCCGGAATTCAGGGCTGCCCTGGTACAACGAATGCAAGATGAAGGCATTGAGCAGTTAAGGGCGGAACTGAAACTGCTGGATCCTGATTATTACAGGGAAGTTGACCTTCAGAACCCGGTAAGGATCCTGCATGCACTGGAAATCTGCTATACAACAGGCAGAACATTCTCCTCCCAGAGAAACAGAAGCAGGAAGGAACGGGATTTCAGGATCCTCAGGATTGGCCTGAATCTTGACCGGAGTGAACTGTACGACCGCATCAACCTTAGGGTAGACGGGATGATGGCTGCCGGGTTGGAGCATGAGGCAAAAGAATTATATCCGCACAGGCATTTAAACACCATGAACACTGTCGGCTACCGCGAATTGTTCGATTATTTTGACGGGCGGTGCAGCAGGAATGAGGCGGTTGAAAAAATAAAGGCAAATACCAGGAAATATGCCCGCAAACAACTTACATGGTTCAGAAAAGATCAAGACATTCACTGGTTTCAACCGGATCAGGAAGAGGAAATCATTAAATTCATCACGAATTACAACAATTGAACTTAATCGGGAGGCATTGTTAATGCTGCCATCCAAAAACAGAAAAGCCGGTTACCCGGCTTTTCTGTTAAATATCATCATCATCATCATCTTCGTCCAGGGGTTCATCATCCGGGATGTCTTCAACATCATCCTCGTCTTCACCACCTTCAAAGCCCTGTAAGGCAAAGTCATCCCGAAGCATGCCGTCATCCCCGAAATCTTCATCGTTTTCGATGATATCATAAGCTTCGGCCAGGGTCATCCGCACGAGATAATAATAATCTTCAGTTTCGTATGGCAAAGCAGACACTACTTTCCCCTTGGCATCGATGTAGGTAATCAGACTTCCGGCAAAACCTTGTGGATAGTTCAGCTTGATTTGCCCCTGAATATCAAGAGGCAGCTTATCGTAATCCTTCACCAAACGTGGTTTATTGCTCTGAGCCATATGTAAAAATATTTTATTTAATTATTAATCAGTATGATAGGTTGAATTTACTTTCAATCAATCAGGATTGTAAATGTGGTGCAAAATAGCAATTCATTAAATTCAAACAATATATTGCCTTAAAAATATTTATTTTTTAATTGAAAGTACAATAATTGTAAAATTCGTCCTTTTTTTTTTAATCAGGATCGGACATTATCTCCGGAAAATTATGAATTATTGGATAAAACAGTTCTGTCGTTTTAAAGAAAATGAACCTGTATGGAGAATTTGTCTTTAGGGTATAAATGCCTAAATTCGCCCCATAATTTCTGATTGCAAGAATTAGCCTGTTTTCTGCTCTTTTCCGGGGAGTTTGAACCGGGGGGCCGTTTTGTAATCACAAAACAAAATTTTACGAAGATGAACATCTCTTACAAATGGCTTAAAGATTACCTGAACACTTCGCTGAGTCCTGATGAGATTGCGGCAACGCTGACACAACTCGGCCTGGAGACAGGAAGTCCGGTTGAAGTGGAATCCATTAAAGGCGGACTTAGAGGCCTGGTTGTGGGTGAAGTCCTGACCTGCGGGAAACATCCGGGTTCGGATCACCTGAGTCTTACAACCGTTGATCTTGGCAATGGCGAGCCGGTACCCGTTGTATGCGGCGCGCCCAATGTGGCAGCCGGGCTTACCGTGCCACTGGTAACCATAGGCACCAGCTTTGGCGACTTTACCATTGCAAAGGCAAAATTGCGCGGTGTCGAGTCCAATGGCATGCTCTGCTCCGAAAAGGAGCTGGGGATTTCGGATGACAACTCGGGACTTATGGTGCTGCCTGCCAATATTGCCCCGGGCACACCACTCAACCAGCACTTTGCGGACGACACCCTGTTTGAAGTGGAGATAACCCCCAACCGTGGTGACTGCCTGTCGGTATTGGGCATAGCCCGTGAAGTGGCTGCCAAATTTAATCTGCCGCTCAAAGACACGATTAAACGTCCGGGCTGCGGCAATGGTTCGGCCCATGCAATTACCGTGTCAATTGA
>CAZDLO010000076.1:0-17011 GCA_964506325.1 uncultured Tangfeifania sp. | reverse complement strand
AAAATCAACAGTTTGTAAGGTATTCAGGGTTCTTGGAGTTCCTGTTTTTCAGGCTGATACCGTGGCCAGGAATCTTCAGAATGAGGATCCTATGATTCAAAGCGGATTAACAGATATCTTCGGTCCTGGTATTTACGACAGCTACGGTAATCTTAACAGGAAGAAAATTGCTGAAATCATTTTTAACGATAAATTACTGCTGGATAAGGTAAATAATCTCATTCACCCGGCAGTGCATCTTGAGTTTGAAAAGTGGAAGAAAACAAAATCAACTTTTCCCTATGTTCTTTATGAAGCTGCCATTCTTTTTGAAACAGGAAGCTACCGAAGTTTTGATTATGTCATCATGGTAATGACAGAGGAGAAGGAGCGAATTGCCAGGGTCATGGAAAGAGACAGTGTGAGTGAAGAAGCCATAAAGCAGAGAATGCTATTTCAGATGCCTGATTCACAAAAAATAAAATTAGCAGATTTTGTAATTGAAAATAATGATAATCAAATGATTATACCAAAAATATTAGAGCTGAATAAAATATTAAATACAAAGAGTCATGTTCGGTAAATGGATTGGCAGCGGATTGGGCTGGACACTTGGCGGCCCCATAGGAGCCCTTGCAGGATTTGTACTGGGAACCTTGTTTGATTTATCAGATAAGTCGGGAACAACCTCGGGAACCTACCCGAAAGGAATGAAGACAACTCCCAATGACTACCTGTTCAGTCTCCTGGTGTTGGTATCAGCCGTGGTCACTGCAGACGGAAAGATCATGAGATCTGAGTTAAATTATATCAAAGAGTTCTTTAAAGCCAATTTTGGCGTAGAAGGTGCAAAAAATGCCTTGAAAGTTCTGCAGGACCTTACCGGGCAAAAGATTCCGGTAACGGATGTTTGTCACCAGATTAAAAATTACATGGACTACCCCTCCAGGCTGCAACTTATTCATTTCCTGTTTGGAATTGCAGCAGCTGATGGTGAAATTCATCCTGAAGAATTGAGATTGATCAGGCATATTTCTGCCCAATTGGGTATTTCTCAAGCTGATTACACCTCTATCGAGGCCATGATTATCCCAAAAACTGACTGGGCATATGCTGTGCTGGAAATAGCACCTTCAGCGACAGTTGAAGAGGTTAAAAAAGCCTATCGCAAAATGGCCGTAAAATACCACCCGGACAAAGTTAGTTACCTTGGAGAAGAGATTCAACAGGCTGCCAACGAGAAATTTAAAAAAGTAAATGAGGCTTATCAGGTAATTTGCAAGGAAAAGAACATCGTGTAAACAATTTTGCCTAAATTTCGTAAACATAACAAATCAAAAATTACAGCGATATGAAAAAGACATTGATGACATTTGTTTTTGCTGCTCTGGCAATTTTATCTTACGGGGCGACATTTGACCTGGGTGTAAAAGCAGGAATCAATACCACATCATTCCCGACAAGTTCCAGTTCCTTCTCGGCTGACTCCAGGGGAGGCTATAATTTCGGCGCTTTTGGCCGGTTTGGAGGAAAGCGACTTTACTTTCAACCAGAATTTCTCTTTGTTTCAAATAAAGGAGATATTTCAGTGAATAATTCCAAGGATGCAGTTACCATGAAATCTATCCAGGTGCCTGCCTTGCTTGGACTAAACCTGCTAAACCTTAAAGTGGCATCAATTCACCTGTTTACGGGTCCTGCCATTTCCTTCTCATCAGGATATGACAGTTCAGAAGATCTCACCTATAACCTAAATAAATCATCGTTTGACTACCAGATAGGTGGTGGGGTCGATGTTTTAATGTTTACCCTGGATTTACGCTATTCAATGGGACTTTCCGATAAAGTAAGTACCTCTGATTTTACAACCAAGGTAAATACATTCTGTGTTTCACTTGGATTTAAATTCCTGTAAAATACTGTATAACAAATAACTAATTATATAATTCAAAAAGCCGTATTTCTACGGCTTTTTTTTTGTGTATTGTCTTGTAATATCTCCATTTCAAGCATAGGATGCACCAACAAGGTGGATAATATTTGATCCGGTTTATGTGTTCATTGCTCCACAGACACTGATAACCTGTCCCGAAACATAAGAGGACAAATCTGAAGCGAGGAACAAGGCAACTTTGGCAACCTCTTCAGGCAAACCACCTCGTTTCATGGGAATTGATGCCTCCCATTGCTTCCGGGCTTCTTCAGGTATCTTTGCTGTCATTTCAGTAATGATGAATCCGGGTGCAATGGCATTGGAACGAATCCCCCTTGAACCTAACTCTTTGGCTATGGATTTGGTGAATCCGATAATTCCGGCTTTTGAGGCGGAATAATTGGACTGACCGGCATTGCCACTTACTCCGACAACAGAGCTCATATTTATAATTGATCCTCCTTTTTGTTTCAGCATGGTCATTTGAGCAGCCTTGGTGAAATTAAATACTGACTTAAGGTTGACGTTGATCACAGCATCCCATTGCTCCTGGGTCATCCTCATCAGCAGGGTATCCTTGGTGATTCCTGCATTGTTTACCAGGGCATCAATACTGCCAAAATCTCTCACGATCTGGTCAACCACCATCACTGTATCGTCATATTTGGATGCATCCGAAGCGTAGGCCTTTGCCTTTACACCCAGAGCTACAAGTTCATTTTCAGTTTCTTTTGCGATATCATCGTAAAATAGATCAGTGAATGCCACGTTGCAACCATTTTGTGCAAATAATATGGCTATCGCTTTTCCAATTCCCCGGCTACCGCCAGTAACAACAGCTGTTTTTCCTTCCAATAATTTCATACTTATTTATTATTATCAATTTGTTGATTATCCGAATGTAAGTATAGCCTTCCCCGATAGATTGGGGGAACCCTCAAAAATTATACGTGCTATTTGTTACGATGGTACAGGAGGGTTTCAATTGATTTTATATTATTTTCTTGTTCACACATAATTATAGGGAGGCTTTTTCAGAAATAGCAGTTTTCAGAATAATTACCTCCAAAAAATCATGGTAAAAGTAGCAAATATGTCAGTTATTTGCCAAATGCATATTTAATATAGTGATATAATTCTCTGCCATCTTGGAATAGCTGGATTTCAGGGATTTTTTTGCCCATTCAATTGCCTCCTCAGGTTTTCCGTTCATTTCTGCTGCAAGTGCCAGATTAAACTCAATTTTGCTCCGGAATGAGGATGAAGTGGAGGCTGAATATTTCTTCCAGGTATTTTCAGCTTCCTTCCAGTCATTTTTTCTGAGATAGGATATGGCTTTGTCAGCACCATCGTTTTTGGTGATGAAATAACTCCTTACTTCCTCCTTCCAGCCGGGCGAAATATACTCAGCCAGGCTTTTTGCATTTTCTATGCCCCCACCAATCAGTGCCTCTTTTATCATAGGCAGTTTTTCATAAGTCTCCTGTAAAGAAGCCCCGGACCGTTCCCAAAAAATCGTGTCCTGAACCTCAAACTTTGCCATTTTTAATTTGTCCTGTGGCTGGTACAATTTCCAGTTCGAATGATAAACAACCTGCACAAAAGCAGTTGACATATTTACTAACCCGGCATCCGTATACATGCTTCCGGCATTCAGTTTGAAGACCGTATTTACTTTTTCACTAAAATTCTCAAGTATCAGCAAACCATCTGAATCAAATTCAGTACATAATTGTTTAACCTGCTTTAAAGTCAGTGATGGGGACGGATCCTTAAAGGATGAATTTAAATTGGTTATATTTCTTTTCAGCGGAATAACAACATCAAACCGGCCGGATTGAAACAAGTAATTCCCAAGCTCTTTCAGGGTTGTATCAGCAGCAATACTATCAAGGAAAATATCATCCAACGCAAGTTTCTTTCCAATCAAAAGAGCTTCCAGGGAATCCGCGTTATAATCCGAGAATTCGCTGGTCATACTCCTGTTCATCAAAACCAAACTCTGTATGTCGTTAGGAACAGTCAATTTGGGAGGGACTGCCACCTGTACAGAAATTTTACCTGTTGACAAACAGGATGTTAACAATGAAAAAAAACCTATTGCAATCCAATGGAAACGATCATAATGTAGTCTCATACGAAATCTGAAATATTTTTCAGGACCTGTAGCTTTTTTTACAAATAAACTAAATATTCATTGAACCTGTTCCTATTACAAGTATTAAAAATCGGGAGGAGATCATTATATTTGCCTTCCATTTTTCTTCCAATAAAACATTGATATGAATATACTATTAAGAAGCTCAATTGTTGCCACTCTGCTTTGTTCGGCCTGTGCCGTTCAGTATCAGCCCAAAATTACCAATCAGGAAATCTCCTCCTCCATTTCTATGCTTGCGTCAGATGAATTCCAGGGAAGAAAACCGGGATTACCGGGGGACTCCCTTGCCGCACGGTTTATCGCCACAAAATTCAGCAAAGCAGGGGTAAAATTATTATACAATAAAGGTTATCAGCCTGTTAAACTGATTACAGGTTTTAAATTCGGCAATGAGAATCATTTATCGTCAGCAAAACAATCCTTTTCAATTGGTGCTGATTATGAACCACTCTTCTTTTCTGCCAATAAGTCTTTTTCCGGCAAACTTATGGTGGCAGGCTATGGAATGACTGTTAATACCGACAGCCTTAAGTGGGATGATTATCAGAATCAGCAGGCAGATAATAATTGGGTGCTGATTTTTGATGGTTTACCTGCTCATCTTCAAACCAGTAAAGAAGCCAAGAAATACAGTGATATCCGCTCCAAAGTGCTGAATGCAATAGATCATCATGCTGCCGGTATTCTGATTGTAACACCGGATTTCAATACCAGGGGTGCTGCCAAAACTGTGATGTTTGATAAGAACAGTTCACCATATTCAGTTCCGGTGTTAAAAATCGCCCAGAAGACTGCAGATCTGATTTTGGACAAAAAACTGAGTTTTAGTGAAATTGAAGAAAAAATCAAACAAACGAGACAACCTTTTGTCAAAATGACTGATTTAACCGTCAAAGGAGAAGCATCTGTTCTTCCAAAAATAACCATGACACAGAATATCGTAGGAATGGTGCCAGGGACTGATGCCAGCCTTTCTGAAGAGTTTGTGGTTGTTGGAGCTCATTACGATCACCTTGGCTTTGGCGGGGCCGGGTCCGGATCCAGGATGCCTGACACTGTAGCAGTTCATTACGGTGCGGATGACAATGCCTCCGGTGTAGCAGCTGTCATCGAACTGGCTGAGAAATTTGCGCATGAAAAGAACAACAGGCGCCCAATTATTTTTGTTGCATTTACGGCTGAAGAATTTGGGTTAATTGGCTCAAAGGCATTTGTTTCAGAACCTCCCTTCAGCCTGAAAAAGGCCAATGTCATGTTCAACTTCGATATGGTGGGCAGGCTTGATTCTGAGAGAAATCTTACCATAGGTGGTGTTGGGACCTCCCTTGAATCGCAGGCTATGATCGACAGCCTGGTCAGAGGATTCAATGTGAAGATTTCCAAAGAAGGCTATGGTCCGTCAGACCATGCCTCATTCTATGGGGAAAACATTCCTGTAATCTACTTTACAACCGGTGTACATGACCAATACCATACCCCAAAAGACACTTACGACAGGATAAATGTTTCGGGAGAACAGTTGATCATTGAGAATGCAGCACTATTGATAAATGAAGCGGCCAATCGTAACAAAAAACTGACCTACCAGGAAAGCGGTCCAAAACAAGGGAATCAAAACAGGACAGATTTAAAGGTTACATTGGGCATAATTCCTGATTTTGCCGGTTCAGAAAAGGAGGGCATGCGAATTGATGGAGTAACACCGGGAAAACCCGCCACAAAAGCGGGTTTGATAAAGGGTGACATCATTGTTGCCATTGATGGCAAAAAGGTGGGAAGTATCTATGATTATATGGCGAGGATGAAGGCTTATTCTCCAGGTGATATCATTACAGTAGACGTCATGCGGGGAACCGAGAAAAAAGTATTTCTGGTAACCCTTTGAATACACAGTGACAAAAAAGAAGAGGGGAAAATTAATGTTTTTCCCCTCTTCTTTTTTGTCACTGTGCCAGCTTGGAAAGTAATTCAGTCAAAAATTTCCAAAATCTGCCGACTGAATCAATCTCAATCTTTTCGTCAGGAGAATGTACGCCACGTAACGTCGGTCCGAACGATATCATGTCAAGTTCCGGGAACTTTTCCAGAAACAATCCACATTCGAGTCCGGCATGAATTGAGCGGACCACAGGTTCAACCCCAAAAAGCTCTTCATACAGCTTTCTTGAAACATCCAGAACATACGAAGAGGGATCAGGAGTCCAGCCGCAATACCCGTCGCCCCTTACCACTTCAGCTCCCATCAATATAAATACTGTCTCAACCATCTGGTAAACATCCTGTTTCCCCGTATCCTGGTCACTTCTCTGGCTGGTAACTATTTCGATAGCATTACCCGGCTTAAACCTTACACTTGCAAGGTTGGTTGAGCTTTCAACCATACCCGGCATACGGAAACTCATGGACAGAACTCCGTGTGGCAAGGCATAAAGTGCATTGATCAATTTGGACTGACTGTTTAAATCCATGATTTCCCCGGGCATTTCAGTACTTTCCAGCGTAATTTTAAACTTGGGTTCCTTTTTGAACAACTCGTTTTCAATATCAGCCCTGTAATGGTTCAACGCAATTGTGAGAAGTTCCTTTTTAGAACCGGGAACAACCACAACAGCCGATGCTTCTCGCGGTATGGCATTGCGAAGATTACCCCCATTAAAATTAGAGATACGGCATTCGCAAGGATTAACGACCTGATATAGAAAGCGATTGAGTATTTTAATCGAATTTCCCCTCCCCTTTTCGATGTCGTCTCCTGAATGTCCGCCCTGAAGGCCAGAAACGGTAATTTTAAAAGCAAAAAAATTGGAAGGAACAGGGACCGTTCCGTATTTGAAGGTTGCAACCGAATCAATACCACCCGCACAACCTATAAATAACTCACCTTCATCTTCTGAATCAAGATTGAGCAGTATCTTGCCTGCTAAAAAACCGGGCTGAAGAGCATTGGCTCCTGTTAAACCAGTCTCTTCATCCACTGTAAACAATGCTTCCAAAGGAGGATGTACAAGCTCCCGATCTGCTAAAACTGCAAGGGATGCAGCTATTCCGATTCCGCAATCCGCACCCAGTGTAGTATTGGCAGCCCTCACCCATCCATTTTCAACCAAAGGAACGATCGGATCCTGGAAAAAATCATGAACAGTTCCCTCATTCTTCTCACATACCATATCCATATGTGACTGTAATACAACAACTTTAGAATTTTCATGCCCCTTCGAGCCGGGTTTCATAATCACCACATTCCCTGCGGGGTCCTTTTTGACCAGTAATTTTTGCTCTGCAGCAAAACTGAAGAGAAAATCGATCATCTTCTCTTCATGTTTTGAGGGTCGGGGTACTTTACAGACTTCATTGAAATAATGCCAAATAGATTCCGGTGATAAATTTTTTAAATTATTCATTGATAATTATTTACAAATTTTACTTAATGCTTTAGATTAATCAAATTACTCAATATTTTCAATTTTGGTGATAAATTCTTATTCAAAGATAGGCAGAATGCGGCACTTTATATTCCTGCCAACGGAGCCAATTTCAACTTACTGCATATGTTTTGTGACGGACGAATATTCATTTAAAGTTTGACTCAAACTTTGCCAGCATTTTTTCTTACATATGAATCTTTTAACTAAGTTTGCATTGAATTGGTGCCTCACGGCTTAATTGGGAACCTGGTGTGAATCCGGGACAGTTCCCGCTGCTGTAAGCCCGATCCCGCAAGGGATAGTATGTTTTTGATCAGGAATCCACTGTTTATTCTCCAATGAACGGGAAGGAGATCAGAAATCGGGACAAGTCAGAAGACCAGCCATTCATAAGTTAAGCTTTCGGGATAAAAGCCTGCAGACACTTGATAGGTGTCCGTTAATTCCCGTCTGACTTAGAAAGAACCTGTAAATTAACAGATTGCCACGTTTTCAATTGGTAAACTACTAATGGTACCTATGCGTTTTTCATGGTGGAAAAAGAACTGTCCCAAGGACACTTTCATGAAGGTAATATTGTTATGTGCCTTCATCTCAGTATCTGCATGTACCAATGAACTGACCGATTCATTCAGCACCAGGTCATCAAGCGGGAAATCACCCTATATTGCAAGAGTATTTGATTATCAGTATGGTCCAGGCCAGCATGCCGGACTTATACCTTCCAATGCATCCGGAAATGATTTTATCGGCGAACCCTGGACCAATGGCAAATCATTTACTTCCCTGGGAGGCTGGGGAGGATATGTGGTTGCCGGGTTTGATCATGCGGTCCTTAATACGAATGGTCCCGACCTTGCCATTTTCACGCAGCCTTCGGTCTCTTCGGAACCAGGTATTGTCTATGTGATGGAAGATAGTAACAAAGATGGACTACCCAACGACGGACCATGGTATCAAATTAAAGGAAGCGAGTACAATAACATTGAAACTATTCATAATTACCAGGTTACATATTTCAAACCAGCATCATCGGGTTATATTACCTGGAAAGACAACAGGGGAAAAACTGGAACTCTGACCCCGGTGTTTGATTCCGGAAACTGGTGGTGGGCCGGATACGGTGAAAAAACATCTGTAACATTCGATGGAGACAGGTTACCGGATGCTTATGTAAATACCTCAAAAGATCCGGATTCAGAACTTTGGATGGCCCGTACAGGACTTTTTGAGTACGGATATGCCGAATGTTACAACAACACCGACTTCAATTCAAAGCTTAAGGCAAACCTGCTCGATATTTCATTGGCAACAGATGCAGCCGCACGCCCTGCTAATCTCACACAGATCCACTTCATCAAGATTCAAAGCAGTGTTTTTCAGATAGCAGGCTGGTTGAATGAAATCTCAACTGAGTTGAGTGGGGCTGCCGATATTCAAATGCTGGACCAAAAAAGCTTTCGATGAAGCATTCCGCATTTTTGCTGGCCCTGGTCTGGCTATTTTCCCTGGCGTCAAAACCCGCATTTTCCCAGAACATAAAAGATACTGTTCGATTGCAGTCTATCCAGATAGATGGCAGGAGATGGCCTGGAAATATCAATGAAACCAGGTCGGAAATTGATTCGGCAACATTGGCAAAATCAATAACGGTAAGGCTTTCAGAACTTCTCTCCCAAAATACCCCCATTTTCATCAAGGAGTACGGAAGGGGTGCGATGGCAACTGCCTCTTTTCGCGGAACTGCTCCTTCGCACACCAGGGTAACCTGGAATGGCCTCGAACTTAATTCTCCCATGCTTGGAATGGTCGACTTTTCCCTTATTCCCGTCTATTTTACAGATGAAGTAAAATTGCTCCACGGCTCATCATCGCTCGGTGAATCATCCGGTGCGCTTGGAGGAACTATTCAGCTGGAAAACAGGCCCGATTGGAGAAATATACGTTCAGGAAAATTCATCACGGGAGTTGGCAGCTACAAAACCTTTGATGAATACCTGCAATTAAATTTTGGCAACAGGAAGGTCCAGTCAAAAAGTTCCGTCTTTTTCAACTCTTCTTCCAACGACTTTTCTTTCACAAACAAGATGAACGCTTCAATTTCTACGGAAACAGGTGATTACATTTTCAACCGTGAAAAAAATAAAAATGCTGATTATCTGAATTATGGATTTTTAGAGGAGTTTTACCTGATGACAGCGCCAAATCAGACTTTCTCTGTGAGAACCTGGCTGCAGCACAATGAACGAAGCATTCCTCAATTACAGACCAATGAAAGTGATGGTTCAGCAAATATCAACCGGCAGTCTGAAAATGCCCTTCGTAATGTGGCCGAATGGAAGCGATTTGGGACCAGAAGCAAATTGTCTATACTGTCAGCGCTTAACTTTCAAAACTCTTCCTACAGCCTTGAAAACAGGATTAGCGGGGCCAATAACCAGCTGGTGATTGATGCTGATGCGGCAATAGTCTCATTTATCAACAAAATGTCTTTCAGGTATCAGATCAATGATGTTTTTACTTATAAAACTGGAATTGAAGCAAATCTGTACAAAGTAGATACCGGCAACAGGCTGATGACAGGTCGGTTTGAAGGATACAACAAAGGCAGAAACGAAAATTCTATTTTTGCAGAGTTGGAAACCCGGTTGACTCCCAGACTTATTTCGGTTTTTTTACTCCGTGAATCCCTCATTGATTTTAACCATGAAGCCATATTGCCCCTCATTAGTATGAGTTATCGGCCAAATCCAGGCAATTCATTGAATTTCAAAGGTTCCATTGCATACAACAGTCATCCCCCTACCCTTAATGACCTCTACTATTTCCCGGGAGGAAATCCTGAACTCAAATCAGAGAAAGGCATCCAGTTTGATATAGATGCCTCAGACCATTTTGTTATAGGTAATGCAAGTCTTCAAACGGGGTTATCGGTTTTCCATTCCAATATCAATAACTGGATCATCTGGCTACCAAGCTTTCAGGGTTACTGGGAACCTTTCAACCTGGACAAGGTCAGGAGCTTTGGAACCGAAGCGAATGTGCAATTTAGCGGACATTATAAATCTGTTCGCTATAAAATAAAAGCAAATTACGCATTCACCAGCACCATTAATCAAACAGAGCATAGCCCTGCTTTTGGAAAGCAGTTGCCCTATATTCCCAGGAATTCGGCCAATCTGAATTTTCATTGTGACTTCGCGCCATTCTATATAGACTGGATGTGGAATTATTACAGCAAAAGATACACTACCACCGCCAACAGCAGTGAAACAATATCTGATTACCTCTATCCCTATTTAATGAATAACCTGCAAATCGGAATCCTGTTTCCATTGACAGCTAACCAGTTAAAAACAGAATTCAAGATTCTGAATATTTTCGATGAGCAATACAGAACAGTATTACAGCGCCCGATGCCCGGAAGAAACTTTCAAATCATCTTAAGCTATGATTTTTAGTGCTAATTACATTTTTCGCTTCTGTTCATTCTTCATCCTGATGACGATTGTGATGTCAGGCTGCATGCAAGACGATCAGTGGGTTGTGGAACACAGGCAACAGGGCAATATAAATCTTGCAGCAGGAGGTCTTTTTGTAGTGAACGAGGGAAATTTCATGTATGGAAATGCTACTCTGTCCTTTTATGACACGCTGAAAAAAGAGGTACAGAACGATATTTTTTACAGGGTTAATGGTTTACCACTGGGAGATGTCGCTCAATCAATGTCGGTCAGAAATTCAAAAGGTTACATAGTGGTAAACAATTCAGGAAAAATATACGTGATTGATACGGCTACCGGAAAATATACCGGGAAAATCAACGGACTAGTTTCTCCCAGGTACTTGCATTTTGTAAACAATGAAAAGGCCTATGTATCTGATCTTTATGCTGGAAAAATTACAATTGTCAATATATCTGGAAACGTAATCTCGGGACATATACCCTGCCCTTCGCATCCTTCCACAGAGGAAATGGTTCAGTCCGGAAAAAAGTTGTTCGTGACCTGTTGGTCTGGTGATAAGACAATTCTCGTAATCGATACGGAAAAAGACCAGGTAATAAATGAGATTCCGACAGGAGACCAGCCCTGCGGAATTGTCATGGACAGGTATAATAAGATATGGGTTTTATGTCAGTCAGCGCAAGGTGATCCGGCAAAAGGAACGCCCGTACTGCAGAGGATAGATCCTATTTCAGAGAAAGCAGACCTTAGCTTGAATTTCCCTGCCGGTACAAAACCCGTTAAGCTTACTATAGATGGTCATGGAGAAAATCTCTTTTACCTCTCCGGCAATGAAGTTTTCAGAATGTCTGCTGTTGCCCAATCCCTTCCCGTAAAACCTTTAGTATCATTGAATACCAAGCTTTTGTATGGCCTTGGTATCGATCCGCTGAACGGAGATATTTATGTCAGCGATGCTTTGGATTACCAGCAGCCTGGTTGGATCAACCGCTTCGACAGGTCAGGTGTTCTGAGAGACAGGTTTAAAACAGGCATTATACCCGGCAGATTTTGCTTTCAATAAGTTCATCAAGAAATCCTGAATCCTTGTAAAATCACTTGCACTTAGAATTTCATGGCCCAAACGACCCCTCCTCCTCTGGGATAGATTGCAGGCAGCAACACACCAGCTTGACCTCTTCCCCACTTGTAACGGTGCGTCAGGCTGACTGTTCTGACTGAAGCAATGCCAATTCCGGCACCGATCAAAACATCAGATGCCCAGTGCCTGTTGTTGGACACACGCAAAAAGCCAGTAGCCGCGGCACAGAGATATCCACCAACACTTATCCAGGGAGAGGTATCCCTGTATTCGATATCAAGCAGTGTTGCTGATGCAAATGCTTGAGCTGTATGTCCTGAAGGCATTGAATTATCTGAACTTTTGTCAGGACGCATGTCGTGAATAAAATATTTTAGGGTCAAAACAACAGCCGAGACCAGTAATTCCGATTTAACTGTAATGACAACCTGGTTTTTCAAGTCACTTTTGCTTTTAATGCCGGCTAAACTAAGTCCAAACATTGCAGCCAGCGGAGCATATTGAAGGTAATTGTCAGCAGAAGTACTGAACCCATTCATTTTATCCTGAACATGTTGCTGGATTCGCTCTTTACTGAATACCGCACCAGGAGGAAGTACTTCCACAATTACACCTGAAGTTACCAGTGAAACAGGTAATATCAGTGATCTGACTAACGAATTTTTTCTTTCGGAAGAGGAAAATGCGGACTTAACTGAGTCGGATGCATGGCTGAGATATTCCCTGGGCAAAAATGATGACAGATCCTGCGCCATGGCACCTACAAACAAGAAAAACAGCAGGATAAGCGAACAGCATCTTTTTTTCATTGAAAATAACCGGGAAAGTAAAAGATAAAACTAGTGAATAAATGCAGGAGATAGGTAATCTTTTCACATTAATGGGTAATTTTGATTCGCTTTAATTCATAAATAATATTTTCAACTATTATGGCTACTGTAAACTTGTCTGACCATGTAAAACATGAAGTTCCTGATGCCAAAGGGATGAAATTCGCGATTGTCTATGCTGAATGGAATCCAGAGGTAACTGTTCCCCTTAAGAACGGAGCTGTCGACACCCTTTTGAAATATGGAGCAAACTCCGAAGACATTCACATCGAAGAGGTTCCCGGCACCTTCGAACTGACGCTTGGCGGACAACTAATGGCCGAAAACACTGATGTTGATGCAGTTATTTTACTTGGTTGTGTAATCCAGGGGGAGACACGACATTTTGATTTTATCTGCCAGGGAATAACCTATGGCACAACAAAATTGAACCTTGAGTATGGCATACCATTTATTTTTGGTATTCTGACAACTGATAACCAGCAGCAGGCATTGGACCGTGCTGGCGGACGGTTGGGTAACAAGGGAGAGGAAGCAGCCTATACTGCGATTAAAATGGTTGCCCTGAGCCAAAAAATGACCAGTAATGTTTCCTGATCTAATATATTAACGGAAGTATTGCAATGAAAAAAAGCCCCTGTATGGGGCTTTTTTTCATTGCAATCTATTTTTTCCTTTTATCGGAAAGAGCCTTTTGTTTGGTCATTTCTTCGAGGCGAGACTGAAATTTCGATTTCACAACCGGTACTTTTTGTTTGGCCTTGAGTTGTGCATGAATCTTGTCTTCATTGATCAGCTTTTTGAAGATGTACATCTGTACGAATGTCAGAAGCAGGGACAGGAAATAATAAAGGCTCAGTCCTGCAGCATAGCTGTTGAATATAAACAAAAACATCACCGGCATCAGGTACATCATGGTTTTCATACCCGGCATCTGCTGTGTGCCTGCACCAGTCATTTCATTGTTGTATTTTACGTAGAAGATATTCGTAATTGTCATAAGAAGACAGAATAAACTAACGTGATTGCCGAATCCAAACGGAACTGTAAATGGCAAAGTCATGATTGAATCATAGGTAGACAAGTCCGGTGCCCATAAAAAGCTTTGCTGGCGAAGCTCAATGGAGATCGGGAAGAAATAGAACATGGCAACAAGTATGGGAAACTGCAGAAGCATTGGCAGACAGCCTCCCAATGGATTGACCCCAGCTTTTTTGTAAAAAGCCATAACTGCTTGCTGGGATTCGAGCTTTTTATCATCGCCATATTTTTTCTGAATCTCTTCAATTTCAGGCTTCAGGAGCCGCATCTTTGCCGATGACAGGTATGACTTGTAGGTAAAGATCAATGTCAGCAACTTGATGTAAATTGTCAGCAGCAGGATGATAAGTCCAAAATTTCCAATGTAACGACGCAGAAAATCAAATGCAGGAATTACGATGAACTTGTTAACCCACCCTATAATAGTCCAGCCAAGTGAAAGTTGTTCTTCCAACCCCAGGTCAAATTGTTTCAGTGTATTGTATTGGTTCGGACCAAAGTAAATTTTTGCCGGAAAACTCTCGCTGCCTTTAATATCAAGAGGAATAGTGAGGTCTGCCATCATTTCAGCAACGTAGGAAGAATCAGTTTCTTTTCTCTTGTTGGAAATCTGTCCATTTTGAAAGGCCTCGTCAGCTATAAGAACAGAAGAGAAAAACTGGTTTTTAAATCCAACCCATTTCACTTTCGTTGACAATGGTTTTGCCTCGTCTTTTGTAGTGCTTAGGGAGTTAACATCGTCTTTATCAAACTTATAGAAGATAGTTGAATGGCTATTCTCTCCGAATTTTGACATTTTCTCCTGTCTTGGCATACTTTGGCTCCAAAGGAAATCGACAAATTCAGAATTTGCACCTGCCAATTTTCTTAACCCTGAAGTATTGATGTCAAAGTCAACCAGGTAAGAATTATTTTTCAGCGTATAGACAAATTCTATGAAAACGTTGCTTCCTGCATCCAGGCGCATGGAAACCGATATTGAATCACCGGCAATCTCCTTGGTGAATTTCTCCCGTCCCTCCTTGCCTTTAGGTACAGTTGTTCCAGAGACCGTTACAACATCTTCTTTTACAGATGGTTGAAAGAAAAATTGATCTGTCTGAATGCTTTTGTTCTGAGAGAAGAAATTCAATCCGAACCGATTGTCTGATCCTTCAAAGAGAACCAGAGGCTTTCCGTTGAATCTTTTATACTCTTTCAACTCAACGGAAAATATCTTACCGCCTTTTGAGGAAAGGACAACCTTCATCAGGTTATTTTCAAGGGTCACAAATTTTTCCTCACCTTTTGCAGCAACAGCGAAAACTCCATAAAGGCTGGAAAGTTCACTATTAACAACGGCAGTATCAACAGGAACAATACTAACCTGAGCAGCAGCCTGTTCTGCCACTTTTATCTTTTCACTTGCCTTTGATACTTCAGCAAGGTTTATTGAATCATTTTTTTGCCGGAGCTTCTCTAATTCCGTTTCAGATGGTCGGTTAAAATAACTGGCAGAAAATAAAATAATAAATATCAGAACAAGTCCGGCGATGGTATTTTTATCCATAGATTAATTTGTGTGTTTTTGAGAATTGTCAATAACCGCTTTAATAAAAGCCACAAAAAGAGGATGCGGCTGGAGTACGGTACTCCTGTATTCAGGATGAAACTGGACACCCACAAACCATGGATGCTCAGGCATTTCAATTACTTCAACAAGATCAGTGTCAGGATTGATACCTGTTGATATCATACCTGCTTCTTCAAATTTTGACAGGTAGGAATTATTGAATTCGTACCGATGGCGGTGGCGTTCGGATATCTTCATTTTACCGTAAGCTTCATAGGAGAATGAATCTTTCTTAAGAAGACAGTCATAGGAGCCAAGGCGCATTGTTCCACCTTTGTCTGTAATGCCCTTTTGCTCTTCCATCAGGTCAATAACCGGATACTTAGTCAGAGGGTTCATTTCAGTGGAGTCGGCATTTGCCAGGTGAAGTACGTTTCTGGCAAATTCAATTACAGCTATCTGCATACCCAGGCATATTCCGAAATATGGGATCTTCAGTTCACGTGCATATTTTGCAGCCAGTATCTTTCCTTCAATTCCCCTATGCCCAAAACCGGGTGCAATTATTATTCCCTGGCAACCTTTTAATTTCTTTTCAATATTCTCTTCATTGATCTTTTCAGAATGTATCCACTCAACCTTTACCCTGCATTCATTGGAGGCTCCGGCATGTATAATTGCTTCTGCTATAGACTTATAAGCATCCTTTAGCTCAACATATTTACCAATCAGGGCAATTCTAACCTCTTTTTTTGGATTTTTGTATCGATATAGAAATTCGTTCCAGCTTTTCAAATCTGGTTCAGATCCTAAAGGCAGTCCCAGCTTTTTTAAAACTATTTCATCAAGCCTTTCTTCCTTCATCCGGATTGGGACCTCATAAATCGTAGAAACATCAATTGATTCAATCACAGATTCCTTGCTGACATTACAGAACAGGGCTACTTTCCCTTTCAAATCAGGTGTTAACTGGTGTTCAGTGCGCAGAACAAGCACATCGGGCTGCACACCGTTTTCCAGCAACTGCTTCACGGAGTGCTGGGTAGGTTTAGTCTTCAATTCGCCGGATGCTGATAAATAGGGAACAAGTGTAAGGTGAATGATCAGGGCATCTGTTCCCAACTCCCACTTCATCTGTCGAACTGACTCTATATAGGGTAAAGATTCGATGTCACCAACAGTTCCTCCTATTTCTGAAATAACAACGTCAAATTTTTTCTTGCTGCCAAGGAATTTGATGTAGCGTTTAATTTCATCTGTAATATGTGGAATAATCTGAACTGTTTTCCCAAGGTAATCTCCCCTTCTTTCCTTATTGATGACAGATTGGTAGATTCTGCCAGTTGTGACATTGTTGGCCTGTGAGGTAGGTGAGTTAAGAAAACGCTCATAATGCCCAAGATCCAGGTCTGTTTCCGCTCCATCCTCTGTCACAAAACATTCTCCGTGTTCATAGGGATTCAGGGTTCCCGGATCAACATTGATATAAGGATCCAGTTTTTGAATGGTGACCCTGTATCCCCGTGCCTGAAGAAGTTTGGC
>CAZDLO010000075.1:0-17108 GCA_964506325.1 uncultured Tangfeifania sp. | reverse complement strand
TAACCCATTTTGAGATTCCACTGGTTGATACTGGTTAACACTGTCAGTCATTTACACTTTTTATTTTCCACTGGTTAACACTGGTTGTTGGAAATCCTGGCGGATTTCCTGGCGTGTTTTTTCTAATTCTTCAGGCATCCGATAGGAACGACTAAAACACCATCATTACGGGGATAAGCATATTGACCTCCGGTTATTACCATTAGGAAAGAAACTTGTCCTATTTTATCTTCATCAATTTTTGCTTTTAGTGAAAAACGCCGGAGTAAAAATCACCCTACGCCGGGGATTATTGAACCATTATTTCCGGATGTAAGTATTTAAAATTCAAATAATTATGAATTGATCTCGAAAAACGGCTGAAGGTGGTATATTTTATCGGCGCATTGACATCCACCCTAATTCTGAAATAATCAGGCTAAAGTATGATTTATTTATACTGAATTTTTACTTCCGTCAATGCCAAAGGACGATCAAAACAGTTATCACGTTTTTAATTACCTCTGAAATATGAACCAATTAGCTAACTTGACAAAATCTAAATCGTAATTGGATTTTAACAACCACTTTAGGTAATAGAAAGAGGTCGGTAACATTTGTTTAACAACAGGTTAGTTATATTTTGCTAGAAATTCAATCACTTCCTCTGCAGTTGGTATGGATGGTTGTGCACCCATTCTTGTTACGCAAATGGCAGAAGCTGCAGTAGCAAACTTCAAAGCATCAGCCCATTCATGATTTTTGGAAAGGCCCACTGCCAGGGCTCCACAAAAAGTATCACCAGCCGCTGTAGTATCCATCGTTTCAACTACAAAGGCAGGAACGAACAGAACGTTTTTATTATCCTTCATAAAGCATCCGTTTGTGCCCAAAGTCAAGACAACGGTGTTAAAACCCATAGAAATTAACCTGTCTGAGACCGCTTCTTTACCAATAGATTTAATTTTTTCTCCGGAAATCGTTTCTGCTTCTATTTCGTTGACAACAAGTATATCTATTTGCTTTATGATTTCTTCATCCAGTTGGCAGGCTGGGGCAACGTTTATCATTACTCTTTTGTGATTTTTGTGTGCTAATTCACATACTGTCTTGACGGTTTTATAAGGAATTTCCATTTGTAAAATAACCAGATCAGATCTTTTTATCTCCTCCTCCACTTCGAAAATGTAATCTGATGTAATCATTTCATTGGCCCCAGGTGTTATCACAATACAATTTTCTCCATTTTCATCTACCAGAATGATGGCTGTACCTGATGGAACACCATCAACAATCAGAGATGCTGAAACATCCAATCCTTCTTCCTTAAAATATTTTAAAGTGTTTTGTCCATTTGTATCACTACCAAGGCAGGTAATGAACTTGACGTCACCTCCCAATTTATGTGCCGCCACCGCCTGGTTTGCACCTTTCCCTCCCATGGCCTGAAGAAATGATGTTCCTATAATAGTTTCACCCGCTGATGGAAAGCTTTTTACTGTCGCAATCAAGTCGGTATTTGAACTTCCTATCACTAATATTTTACCCATGATTATAAATTTTAAAGAGAATTGAAATAATTACTCCATAGTTGCTTTTCTATTCGAACTGTTTACGCTTCCACCCTTACCGTTAATGATGCTTTTCACAATACTTTCCCTGTTTCCGTTCAGCCAAAAAATGAGTTTATGGTGAATGTTTTTTTCCAATGCTGGTGGTGTTTCAATTGCCTGATCGACAATTACCGGTGCATCGTAAAATACATTGTAAATACCTACACCCCATGCATGGTGGTTTTTTACCTGATGGCCAACTTTATAGGATGCGTATCCATAGGTTTCGCCGTGTTTCCAGGCATCGGCTGTTGGCGGATCATAAGGCATTTCACTCTGGTAAAAGTACACACGTCCATTCTCGCCATTCCAGATGGTCTGGTATTCCTGAAAATGCTCGTTAAAAAGTCCATAAATGGTCACATTGTCGCCATTCACGATCAAACCGTTGGCACATTTGTTTTTATCCCAACCTACGCCAGTGCCATGGTCGGCTCTCCAAAGCCATACATGATCGGCACTAACATTATTGCTATTGATCACGAGACAACGTGAGGCAGATCCTTCGTGCGGGCCGCCAATCCTGAAAAATACATCGAATAAATAAGTGGGATTTGCTGCATGATACTTTTTTGATCCGGACTTTCCAACCTGCATAAGTGTTTCAGAAGGAATTTTTGCTGCATCAATCAATAAACTTGCAATCGTAACACCATCTACATCTGAAACTTCAATGGCTTTATTCCCTTTTTCAGGAACCAAAGTTGCCATTCCAATTCCCATCATAACGGTTCCTGGACGTGTTACCTTCAGGCTTTCGCTTAACAAATAAATCCCCGGAGTAAAAAGGACATTTTTACCTTTCTTCAACGCTTTATTGATCGACTCCGCATTGTCATTTCCGGGTTTAGCGACATAAAATTCATCGATTGAAATACTCTTTTCTCCACCATTTGGTTTATCCCAGTCAACACCGATTGAATTTTCCTTCAAAGCAGGTATTTTCAAACTAAATTTATCTCCTGAATGAACCCAGTAAGGTTTCTCGCGCACTTCAGGTGTTTCTTTGATAGTGGTCACAGGCTTTTCGGGCCAATTCTCTTTTGGGGCATTCGAAACTCCGACATACACCATGTTCCAAACGCCGCCGTCCCATTCTTTAAAAACAGAATTTCGTGTTAACCATTGTTGCTGGGAACCGGAAAACACCGTTCCATCAATTTTACAATCGGCCATAAAGCCACCGCTGGAAGCCCCGTCGTGTAATTTCAAATTTCCCTTCACATGAATGCGACGCAAAGGAGCCGCCTGAGAAACAGCCCAGGTGTTTGTTGAATCCTTAGCGGGAACAATTGTTAAATTTTCGACTGTCCGCCAGAAATTGCACAACACGTGACCACCCTGCGTGGAGTTAGACCTGACCGCACCAACAATCACGACATCTTCAGGCGAATTTCCCAAACCCATAACGTGCATGTAATAACCAACCCTGACATCTAAATGATAGGTCCCGGGTTTAAACAGCAGTGCATAACGGTTTTTGGAAAACTCATTCGAGGGATAGACCTGCCCGGCATAAATGGAGTCGATCAATGCCTGAACTTCGTGCATATCCATAGCTGGATCGAACACAAATGAGTTCTTTCCAAGCAAAGTCTGATTGTACTTAGCTGCAATAGCCTTTACAGTCTCAGGCAATGGAACAGTATAGTTCCGGTCTTTCAAGTGTTGAGAAAATCCAATCTGTACTCCGGAAAAAAGTAACAATAGATTGATTAATATATGTTTAGCGTTCATGTGTGTTTTATATTTTCAGTTCTATTTTCTACTGATTTTCACCATCACCACTCCCTGAGCAGGCACTTGTGCTATAAATCTCTGCTTGTAAACACCCAGGTTTTTTTGTCGCCACAAATCACGTACAGCCTGTTTCCCGGATAGGTTCAATTCTGCCCAATTAACCTCAACTTCCATGGTGTTCTTTCCCTGGTTAAATAAACCGACAGCTTTCGAACCATCGGCCAGGTTCTTGACCATCAAAAAACTACTATCCAGTTTCTGAATTACCCATCCACATTCGCCTAAAATATCCTGATTCACCTCAATCACTTCAGGATTACACAGCACATTGAGGGTAAGCGCGTCCAGCTTTGACATATCGCCACTGTAAATCAAAGGAGATGCTATGAGGCACCAAAGCGACATATAAGCATATTGCATGGATGGCAACATCTTCGTAAGTTCCGGAGCCCCCATTTTGTGGGCGTTACCAATCCAGCCAATCTGAATATAATCCGGATCATTCCATTCACCTGGTTTTGAGTACTTTCTGTATTTGGTATTCTTGATTGCAACATCGAAAACGCGGTCCAGTTCAAATCCTAAATCGTCACCAGTTCGCCAGCTATTGCCACCAACTTCGCCACCCCATTTCCATACATCTGCCCTTCCGTATTGACACAGGTTAAAGACGATGTCGCGATCCAATGATTTAAGGATATTTCCCATTTGACGCATTGGTTTCTGATATGCTTCGAGGCTATTATCATCTTTATGAATTCCGAAATATGAACACCAGTCATATTTCAGAAAATCAAAACCCCAGGATGCAAACTGGCGGGCATCTTGTTCTTCGTGTTGATAGGCACCTGTAAAACCTCCGCAGGTTAACGGACCGGGAGAGGTATAAATTCCTGCTTTAAGACCTTTTACATGGATATAATTGGTAAGGCCCAACATATCCGGGAAATGACTATTGGTATTTATATTTCCCTTTTCATCCCGCAATGGGCCAACACGTTTCGGATCATTGTTTTTCGGTGCATTCATCCAGCAATCGTCGATATTTACATACTGATAGCCAACATCAGCCATCCCACTGCTGATCATGAAATCGGCAGCTTCACGCACCATTTTGTCGGTAATCCGGTCGTAATGAGCATACCAGTGATTCCAGCCCATCGGAGGTGTAAGTGCTAACTTATCTCCTGAAACTATTTTCAGTTTACGCTGATCTTTCCCTTTCGAATTGAGAGCTTTTATCACCAGATTATATTCGCCTGTGGGTGGAGTTTTTCCTGTGATAATACCTGTTGAAGGATCAAGGTTCAGACCTGAAGGTAAATCTTTTACCAAAAACTGAATTGGCCGTTCTCCTTGGCATGGAATCCGGTACAAAAACGGATGACCCGGGCGACACCCATAAACCAAAGGACCATTAATGCGGGGCTGTGGTTTTGGTGCAGGTGTATAAATTTCGGGATCAATTGTTTTGTTAATGGCAACACCTTGAGATGAAGCCGTAAATATGGAGATGGCCAGAATTAAAACAATTGTGATAAATGGTTTTTTCATGTGTTAATAATTATTTACCCATTATATTTAGCTGCATCCACACTTTTACAGCGCCACCGGTTTGACTTGCATCGGCAAAAGGAACCAGTACCAATTGCTGTTTCACTGCATTCTTTTCGTCAATTATTGGTAACGAAAAAGCTTGTTGTCCAATCCATTGTTTCGGTAATAAATCAGCAATGCTTTTCACTTCTGGATTTTCAACAATCAGTTTCTGAGTTGATTCCAATGAATATTTTTTCAGAAATTCTGAATTAAGCAAATCATCAAATGCTAAAACCTGCGGCCCTCGTTGAAAGGCAATATGATCGGGATAACTATTACCGCCATCAAGAATCTGAACAGGCATTTGAAAAGAAACCATTATTTTCTCTCCTAATTTCCAAAGACGGTCAATCACTAAACTTTGATTTGCTTTGCCTTTGTATGCTTTGCCACCAACGGATGCAGTAAATGAACGGCACCAGGATGGAACTCTTAATGCAACCGGGAAAGAAGCTGTTTGAGAAGTATTTACTATGATTATTACATTCCCGTTTTCAGGAAAATTACTTTCAACCTGTAAGGATAAACTGATCGTTTTCTTGTCTGAAGTTGCAATATCCTCTTTATACGATGCAGGTTCATACATCATCAGCGTTGGAACGTTTTTGATATTGCCAAATGTAAAATAGGGTACCATGGCAATTCCTCTCGGCACACTTGAGGTGCAACAGGTAATACTGCAGGTGTAAGGCTTTGAATCCATCAGCGGGGTGTAATAACTTACACATCCGGTTTCCGGATTTTCAGCGCCAAGCAAATGATTATAGATTGTCTTTTCAATTTGTTCTGCATATTTCAAATCACCGGTAACCGCCAGCAATTGTTGATTCATTTGAATCCAGGTAGTCGTAACGCAACCCTCGCCCATGTTACTTTTAAGATCTGCCGACAACATCCCATCCTCCTGAAAATATTCATGAGAACTCGTGGTACCGGTAATGTATAACTTATTGGAAACAATATCCTGCCATGCAATTAAAACCGGTTTCAATAACTTTTCATCACCAGTAACCCGGTATAAATTTGTCAGCCCAACAAAATTGGAAATCATTTCATACGCTTTGCCATTCCCCACTTTGGTTACTTTACCGGTTGCCAGTAACGAACTGATAATTTTGGGTCCATTATCCTGTTCCCAGGTGTCCAAAATATAATAACAAAAATCGAGGTATTTTTTCTCACCTGTGTATTTGTATAACTCAACCATCGGGTCAAGCACACTCGTCGCGGCCATTCCCACATGTGTGCCAGCTAAAATCAGATCGCGCTGCCCCGGTTTATTTCCAAAAGTAGTACACAACAAATCGCCCATTTTCTTGCAGACTTCCAGTGCCGGCTTGTAGCCGGTGGCTTTATAATATGCCAGCAAGCCATACAAATTATATTTATGGCTCCACACATCCCAGCTTGTCCAATATTCATCCGGGGTATAAGTTCCTAAATAGCCATCTGGTAATTGTGAATATACCAATTGAACCATCAGCCTGTCCATCTGTGTTTTCAACCTTTTATCACCCGTACTTTTCCAGACATTACTTGCCGTTTCCAAATACTTGCCAATATGCTCACCTGCCCATGGATGATGACCTGGCCTTTTCAAATAGCCATCCAAGGTTCCTTCTTCATCTAAATTCAGGAGACGTTCTTCCAGATTCTGCGTCATTCGTTTGCCGAGATGCCCCCGCTGCTGCTGATTCTGAAAAGGAATAGAAGTAAATTCATCTTTAATCTTATTCTCAACAACCGGTTTTGGTTCGCCAGCAACTTCAATAATAAGTTGTTTGTCAGCCAAATATAGTCGCTCACTACTAACAGAAGCAGTGCTGCTATTTTCTGTAATTTTATAACCAACTTTGAAAATATCTTCCTTTGCCGATAGATACTCAGTAAAAGCTACTTCATACGTAAATCCCTTTACAGGCTTAATTTGCACCTGCTTATTTTCAGTAAATAATTCTTTATTTTTTTTGTCTGCTACGCTGTATTTTATTGTTCCATTAAAAGCTGCATTTCGCTTGTTCGTAAAGTGAAGTTTTGTGATAAACCCGCTATTCGCCGTTTTGGTAATGGTATCATGAATTGAAATAAAATCTGACCATTGGATCGGTCCAAATTTATAAGGTCCCTGGTACATGCCAATCCAGGGATCGGGGCTGAAAATTCGTACCGCAATTACACTCTCTTTATCCCACTGTACTTCATTCAACGGAATAATATAAAATCTGTCTGTTTGCGATTTGGAAATATAGTCTGGAGGAAAAGATCCGGTTTGTCCTAACATCTTGCCATTAAAAAATGTTTGGTCAATATCATCAATCTTGCCAAGTTGCAATTGTATCCCGTTTTCTTTTTCGGCCAGAAGCTTCATGTCTGAAGGGATTACTATTTTAATCCGAAACCATGCATAAATATTATCTTTAATGTCAGTAACTTGCATACTTGTACCTAATTGCTTGTTGCCCCAGTCAGTATCATTGAATGATGGTTTTGCCCAGTCCAGATTGTCACCTATTTTATATTTACAAACTTTCGGTAAGGAAACTAATTGCGCCTGTGCTGTATTGAATGTAATTATCGAAAAAAATAGAAATAAGTAAAAGCGATTCAGTTTTTGACAAGAAATATGCAACATAGTATTTTTTGCTATAAAATTAAGCACCTGCGTAAACCAATAGTGCCAACCCGATCAGGTACAACAGGAACATGAAAAAGATCAGCTGATTAACCGATTTTGACGCACCGCTAAATTCTCTCCATACAAAAACGCCCCAAAGCGCTGCAATCAATGTGGCGCCCTGTCCCAATCCATAGGAGATGGCAAATCCGGCTTTGCCTGATGCAATTATGCTCAACGACAAACCCATGTTCCATATCACACCTCCAAGGACACCGGTAAGGTGAACCCCCAGACTTCCTTTTTTATAATCCTTGAATGAAAGAGGAGCTCCTTCGAAGGGTTTTTTCATGATAATATAATTGAACAGGAAATTGCTGACCAATACTCCTATTGCAAAAAAGAAAAGTGCCGTGTAAGGTGTTAGTTTTCCTGCTTCAGGTACTTCAAAATTGGTAACCATTGAACTGGCAACGAAGCGATAAAAAAGCGCCATTAAAACACCTGCTGAAATTGATAACAGGATTCCTTTACCTGAGACTTTCTTTAATTTTGTACTGTGTTTTTTGTAGGCAATTGCATCAATAATTATGGCGGCAACAATCAGGGCAACTCCGGCAAAAAGCCACTTTGCATTGCCCTGTGGTGCAAAAGCATAGTTAATTATTACACCCAATGCCAATGCAATGCCAACACCCACTGGAAAGGCCACCGCCATACCTGCAATTGCCATAGCAGCAACGAGTAAAATATTGGATGCATTAAAGATGACACCTCCCAATATGGCATTCATAATATTCCCTGTTTCAGCCTGCCGGATATCCTCCAAAAATCCACGGCCACTTTCACCGGTGCTTCCAAGAGTGAAGCCGAGTAGAAGCGAAAACAGGACAATACCAATTACATAATCCCAATAGAATAATTCAAAACGCCAGGATTTACCTGCGAGTTTTTGCGTGTTGCCCCACGATCCCCAGCAAAGCATTGTTACAACGCAGAAGATGATGGCCAATGAATAACTTTGAAGAATAAACATGGTGCAATTTTTTAAGTTTATAAAAAGGAATTGTTTCTACCACAGATTTAGCTTCGCAGATCTTCAATTCCCGTATAAATACAGATTTAAAAATACGATATTAGATCTTAATCATTACTTAAGATTTATGGTTTTCTTGGAGTAGTATCAAAGATAAATGCTTTTGTTAAATAAACCATTGTGCCTTCAGACTCAGGTCGTTTTCCACCTTTGACTACCAGTTTGACGATATGTTCACCAGGCTGTAAATTCATGATATGCCAAATGCTGGTTGTATGTTGTTGATTGGCATAAAAATAATAGGTATCGATCGACCGATGCAGTTTGCCATCCACGAAAATATCCGCTTTACCACCGTCTTTAAACCAGTTCCCTTCGATCGAAATGCCCGTTCCAGTGAATTTCAACTCTGCTGAATCTCCAGCTTTCCCGGATACCATCGACTGCTTTTCAATTTTTTTCTGCCATGTGATTATTTCATGTACTTTCCAGTTGCCTGTAAATGTCCAGGCTATGGAATCAAAAACTGGGATCATATTTTTGAAGACAATATTCGGATACGAAACTTCCAGTGGCAAAGGTTGAGGCTGTTGCACCTTAATTGAAATCTCTTTTTCAGATACTTTACCACCCTCTTTTTGAATCAGTTCGAGGGCATATTTGTAGGTGCTGTTGACAGCAGTATTAAAAGAGTAGGATGTATTGACAAACAGGGAGTCGCCCATTGCGGTAACACCTTCCTGCATCTCTTTGGGTAATCCGCTGAAACCTTTCATCACACCAAGTACAGCCATGGCGTTCGAAGGATTACAATCTGAATCTTGTCCGCAACGAGTCGTAATTTCAAGCGTTTTCAGTGGGTCTCCATCTCCATATAAGAGTCCAATTACGATGTAGGCTCCGTTGAGGTTTGCATCGATATTGAAATCCATCCCGGCACCGCAAATATCGACTTTGCCCCATTTGGCTTCGAGCACTTTCCAGGCCGCTCTCCACTCGTCAGGATTTTGTTTATGATAGTCAAGCACATCCTGGAGAATGTTATGGTAGGCGCTTTTTTCGGGAATCGATTGCATCGCCTTGTTGACCAATGTCTGGATGTCCGGTTCAAAGAAAGCTTCACAATAGAGGGCTGCAACAAAAATGCCTCCGTAAACGCCATCGCCATAATTCATGATATGCCCGATCTTGTCTGCCATTTTGGTAACTGTCTGAGGCATACCGGGGCACATAAAGCCGAGGTAATCCGATTCGATCTGAAAATCAATATCATCGGCATGCATACTATACTCTGGACTTCCCGATTGGGGAGGGAAAATGCTGTCGAAATAGTTTTTGCGCGCCTGCATATTGGCATGCCACAACTGATAACCTGCTTTGGCAAAAAGCTCCTGGAATTTTTTAGCCGGGGCATCAATTCCGTATTTATCCATAGTCATCAAAAAGGTAAGCTGAACATAGATATCGTCCTGCCACATACTCCCTTTGATATCGTTGGTTGTCCATTTGATTGAATCATCAAAAGTCTTGCTTAGCGCTTTAAACTCAGTAGGTGCGCCATATGTGACACCAGCCATTTTGCCTGCCCATCCACCGGCAATCTTGTCTTTAAGGACATCCGGAGAGATAGTTTTACTGTCAGTTGTTGTGTTTTTTGTGCAGGACAGTAAAGCCAAAGCCAATATCCCGATTATAAATAATTTTTGCATCATATGTGTTATTTAATTGTTTTATTTACACTTGAGTTCGCGCCAAAAGCCTCTTTTTGCCACTAAAGGGCTCAAAGACACTAAGATTTCACTAAGCCATATAAAAAATCATTAAGACTTTGTGGAACTTTGAGTCCAAGTGGCTTGGTGTCCCTTGTTTTTTACTTTTCGGATATAAACACTCACGTTGAATGTTAAAAGTATATTTAGAACGATTCACCTGTTAAAACCAAAAAATGGAAGAGGCATTGTATGACTCCTCCATTTTAATTTAGCGTTTTCAACCCTTGTTATCACAATCACTTATCATTCGATTGTAATCTTATCTTTTACAGTATCCACCAGGGAACTTTATTAACCCCGTCAAATCCACCAAATTGTTCGTCAACTGCCTTTTTGTAGTTTACCGGGTTCTTGGTCTGTTCATCAGTTGGATATTTCCAGCGTTTAGGAAATACTGTTGGATCATCAGTATTCGCACTTGTAGCTGGATTCAGCGTAAAGTTTGGAAAGCTTGTACGGAGAAAGTTTCTATACCCGGACATATTACCCTGGAAAAAGTCGATAAAATACCTTTGCATCCATATTTGTTGCTCCCTTTGAATTTTAGTTCCACTTGTTTTATAGGCGGCTTCACCTGTAAAATAATTATCTATATAGGCTTGATCAATTGCCATCCCATGAAGATTTGCAGGTAGTGAACTTGGTAAGGTTCTATAATAATTTAGCATAGCTTTTACTCCGTTTTCGTAATAATTTTGTGCTGTACCAGTAACCCAACCTTCCTCTATGGCCTCTGCAATAATGAAGCATTGTTCACCGTATGTTAATATAAGCATAGGATCACCAGCCCTTGGAATTGTATAGCGTTTATTTACCAAAGAATACTTGCCTGCAGCCCTGTTAAGGTCCAATGTGTTTGATGGCAATTCTGAAGGGGCACCTTCGTAAGCGGCAAAATCATTTTCAAGCAAACCACCTGTGATCTTATATGCTGCCGGCTCTGCGAAATAGAACAATCTTCGGTCCTTTACATTTATTAATGCGTCAACCATCAATTTTGAAACAGCTAAGGTAAGCCGCTGATTTTCGCCATTGTAAAAAGGGTGGCTTGCATTTGCATTATCAATATATCCTAATTGAAAATTATTTGCATTGTCAACCATCAAATTACCAGCAGCTACTATTTCTGCAAAACGTGTTTTCTGTGCAGCTGTAATTTTTTTACTGATTGTTTGTAATACTTTCAATTGGAACGTATTACATAGTCTGCGCCATTTTACAACATCACCACCTAACATGATATCTCCGCCAAAATTTACACCCGCTGCAAATTTCAACTCGGCGGCTTTCAAATCTGCCAGAATTCTGACAAATACGTCTGCCTGCTTATCATATATTGGCTGGCTTATTCCTTCCTCCGCTTTTCCCGCCTCAGAATAGGGAACATCACCCATATCCAATGTGGTGTAATAACCCCAATACGCCTTCAGGAATAATGCTAAGCCTTCATAAGAAGAAAGCGCAGGGTTTCCTTTAGCAAATTCAACCATTCTTTTAGTACTGGTTAAGTTCTTATACCAACCAAATCCCCCATAAGGCCAATATGAACCATAATATTGGTAAGGGTTGCCCCCAGCCGAAACATTCGTACAATGCTTGGAAAATAACTGAGCAGTGCCCCAATCGGTTGGATTAGGGTTCCAAAACCTGAAAGTACTTTTCAATACCTGGGTAGCCAACAAATCAGGTGATACGGATGTTGGCACATCCGGGTTGGTATTAAATGAATCAAACTTGTTACATGAACTTGCAATGGTAAGAGAAACAATTGCAATAAGTACATAATATAATTTTTTCATTGCTTCTTTTTTTAAAAGGTGAAATTAAGTTTAGCTCCCAGATATCTTGTTGATGGATCTGTAAAATCTTCATTGCCACCATCAGGATCTGAATATTTAAACTGTTTTGCTTTCAACAGTACATTTTGCCCGATTAAACTAATTGAGGCCCCTTTCGCAATATTATGTAGCATTTTAGTTGGTACATTGTACGTTAAAGAAATCTCCCGTATTTTGAAAAAAGTTTTGGAATAAGTATCTGCTTTGCTTCCATTACCACCCCAGGCACTACTGTTGTGCAAGTCGAATATGTAATTTTTATAAGTTGTTTTTACATCATTAGGTGCAAAAACACGGGTGTCAGTTAAGATATTTCCAACAGCGTCAAAAGTAGCAGTACCTGACACCACTTTTACACCCTGGCCCAGATAGTTACTTGAACCAGGTGTAGCAACGTCTAAGGCTCTTTCTGGTGAAAGTGAATTTGGATGAACACCTGCCTGCCACATATAACTTTCTGTTCGTGTATTAGCCAATCCTCCATTTACTCCATCCAAAGAAACAAACAAACTAAAGTCCTTATACCTTAAATTGGCATTTGTACCCCAAATGAACTTTGGATCGTAATAGCCAAATTTTGAATCATATTGACTAACAATGGGCCTGCCACTACCATTGTGAATAATATTCCCGGCAGGGTCACGCAAGAAATCTCTGCTTATAAAATGATCAGCTCGTTCTCCAACTTTTACCCATGGTTTTATGGCTGAATAAACAGGGTCTAACTTGGTATAGTAACTGGAGAAAGTACTCCAGTTAAAACCAATATTTAATTGCCAATCTTTATTTTTAACAGCAGTGCCATTAAGTACAACCTCCCAACCACGCCTGGTTATTTCTTCTTTAGAATTAGTAACTAGCCCGCCGTATCCTGAAGCTTGTGTTAAACCTACTGTTGTAATACGGTCGAAAACCCTTTTTGTATAGTGGGAAACATCAATCATAATACGGTTTTTCAGGAACATTGCCTGTAAACCCTGCTCATATGTTTCTGAACTTGTTGGTGCAATGGTTGGTGAATACAAGTTGCCGGGAACCCCTGCTCCATTCAGCGTACCCCAGGTAGCAGCAGAAACAGAATAACTACTATTAATTTCGTAAATAGAAGCTGGCCTTTTTGACATCGTCCAGGAGCCTCTGAGTTTTAATAAATCGAGCCAATTTTCTGTATTGGTTAATAATTCTGAAACAACAAAACTGGCTGCCACAGATGGATAGAAATAGGAACGTTGATCTTTTGCCAATGTTGAACTCCAGTCATTACGACCAGTTGCTTCTACAAACGCCAGTTTTTTCCAGGAAACACCTACCCGGCCAAATAAAGAATTTACCTGTTGCGCCTGGGTGCTCTGGCCTACAGTGGCAGGGCCTACTGATGCTGCCAAAGAGAAAAAGCCAGGTACAGAAATACCATTATTTGTTCCGCCGTTTATATTATTATCTCTTCTGAAGAATATTGTTCCTCCGGCAAGATATTCAACATTCAAATCTTCTGTAATTTTCTTATCCCCACTTAGTAAAAAATCAGAGTTAATGCTGGTTCCTGTATTTTGTCCTAAATTATAACTGCCAACCAATCTGCCATTCCACACGCCTCCGTTACCTGGTACAGGTACTCCGCCTGTGTATAAAACAGAACCTTTGGAAAGCTTTACTTCCCCTATTTCTTTGTAAAAATCAACACCAGTTCTAAAAGTGGCTTTCAGCCAATCAGTGATTTGATAACTCGTGGTTACATCAGCATTAAAGATATCACGGGATATCTTATTAATTTTTTCATAGCTGTCAAAATAAGGATTGTTTTCGTCCCTTCCGGCATTTCCTCCAGCTGCATTCAAGCCAAAATGGTTCTGTTGCAGTACGCCTGGAGTTATCCAATAATTGTTTTTATAGTCCGAAAGATTCCAATCAGTAGGTGACCAAATTAATATAGAATACATACGATCGTATGAAGTATAGTTATTAGCCCCAATGTTTGGAGACGATTTTCGCGCATACGAAAAATTCGTACTTATTTTGAATTTATTTACATTAAGGTCGGCGCCAAAAGCGTAGGTATATTTATCCAATTTTGAATTTGGATACCGGCCTTTATTTTCGGTCCAGTTAAAAGAATTTCTAATTGAAAGATTATCTTTTTTATAACCAATATTTAAGTTGTTATTAGTTACATAACCCTGTTCCAGAAAATTTTCGAAGTTGTCTTTTCCAACAGGTAAATAAGGACGCATCGTATTCGTCTTCGAAATTGGATCCCATTGCCGTCTTTCGGTTCCGTCCATTTTTGGCCCCCATGAATTATCACTGTATTGATCATACACACTATTGTCGCCACGTCCATATACAGATTGAACCTCGGGGACAGCCAAAAAACCTGCAGTAAACATGGTATTTGTTGAAAGATCTATAGCTAATTCCGATTTACTGGCGCTGCCATTTTTGGTGGTAATCAAAATGGCACCGTTTGCACCACGAAAACCATACAAAGCCGAAGCGGTCGCTCCCTTCAAAACACTCATCGATTCTATATCCTCAGAAGAGATATCAGAAAGCGTCTTATTTTGATATGCCACTCCATCGATAACTAATAAAGCATTTTCTCCCCGAACTGTAATAACGGGAACAGCAGCGAAATCCTGTGAGTTTTTAACCAATACTCCTGCTACTTTACCAGTAAGAGATGTAGCAACATCAACTGAGGAAACCTTTCGTAAATTCTCTCCATCAACCTTTTGAACGGCATAACCAAGCGCTTTCTCAGAACGTTTAATACCAAGTGCAGTTACAACCACATCTTCCAACCCGATTGTTGCTTCCTCCATTTTCACGTCAATCGAGGTTTGACCTTTTAACATTATTTCCTGCTTCTTCATCCCAATAAATGAGAATACCAGTGTTGCATTCGGTGGAACATTTGAAAGGTTGAAGCTTCCGTTGGTGTCAGAGATTGTCCCAGTTGTAGTCCCTTTTGCAACAACCGAAACGCCAGGTAAAGGTGAACCCGAGGTGTCGGTTACCTTGCCGCTAATGGTTTTAGCAGGTTGCGAAAATGAGCCGAGGCTCAAGGTCAGAAAGTATACCGACAAAAGCAGCATCCTAATAAAATTTCGTACGCCACGGGTATTACTGGTAGCTGGGAGTTTTACTCCTCTTGTCCATCGATTTTTTTTCATGCTTAAATAGTTTATTTGTGAAGTTTAAGGATGAAACACGCATATGATATTCTCATCCGTGATTTAAGTTGAACGAATATGCTCGTTTTGTAGATTAAAAATTTTGTTCCTCTTCATTCATCATAGCTTCTGTATTATTTTTTACTTAAATGATCTTCTGATTAGTGAATGTTTCAAATTTCTGGTTCCATAAATTTCATCCCAAATTTTGCCATTGTTTTTATTGAAAAAATTTCAAGAATCTGTTTTCATTGCAAATCTATAAAACAATAACGAAAAGAACAAACGTTTGTGCATAAATTTTTTAGTTATTTTTAAACTTTTTATGCGATATTATTAAATCAACGTAACATTCCTTTCTGAATTTAGTATGTAGCTATTTATCTGTGGTTTAAATAAAGTATAATTAAATATTCCCATAATTAAATATTTAAATTTTGTATTGGTTTGTATCGTATTTTTGTTTATGTTTGTACATACGTTTGTGCAAAACATCAATATGACAACTCTAAAAGTAAACATTACGGACATTGCAGCTGAAACTGGACTTTCGATCTCAACTGTTTCGAGGGTACTGAACGGTAAGGCGGAACAATACAGGATCAGCAAAGAATCCCAAGTAAAAATAGTGGAGGCTGCAAAAAAATTTAATTATGTACCCAACCAGTTTGCTGCGAATCTGAGAACAGGTAAAAGCAATACAATAGCATTGATAGTGCCTTCCCTTAATAACCCCTTCTTTGCCGATCTTGCAAGCAATATTAATGCTGAGGTTCGCAAACAAGGTTATACTACAATGATTAGTGAAAGTGAAGAGAGTTTGGAAATTGAGAAAATGGAATTAGAGAAAATAATGTCCAGAAATTTTGAAGGCTTGATAATTGCTCCTTGCGGCGACCGCAGGGAACATATTGAAAAGTTGTACAATCAAGGTTTACCCATGATTTGTATTGACCGGTATTTTGAGGATTCAGACATTCCATATGTTTCAACAGATAATTATGATGGTGCCTATAATGCTACAAATTACCTTATTGAAAATGGACACTCGTATATTACATGTATTCAGGGTTTAAAGCATTCAACACCAAACAGACTACGGGTGAAAGGGTTTAGGGATGCAATGGAAAAGGCTGGATTAAAAAATTATTACGTTGTCGGAGATGACTTTACCGTTCAGAACGGATACATAGAAACAAAACTTTTACTTCAACATAGTGAAAGACCCACTGCATTATTAACGCTTAGTAATACTATTGCCTTAGGTTGCAAAAAAGCACTCAAGGAAATGAATATAAGTTTTCCTGACGATATTTCAATGATCACATTTGATGATCACCCTTATCTGGATTACTTGGCAACGCCGCTCTCATGCGTTGCCCAACCGGTAAGCGACATAAGTAAAATTGCAATAAAATTTCTTTTCAACCAGATTAACAATCATGAAACTAAAATCAATCAGATATTGTTAAAACCCGAATTGAAACTCAGAAAATCGGTAAGAAGGATTATTTGATTGAACCCGAGATTATTTTCTTTTATTACAAAAATATTCAGGATATAATATGGTCAATAATATTGACTTCGATTTTATATTGTTAATAGGCTTAATTGTAAACTTCGGTCAAACTGGTTCTTCGTCACAAAGAAATTCAGCGCAAATCTTCAAGAATCCCTCAAATCCTGGCATCTTCCTGGCGTAAAAAAGAAAACACCTACAAGTCGACCTTGTAAGTGTCGGAAA